>CALXGU010000006.1 GCA_944387905.1 uncultured Clostridia bacterium | reverse complement strand
GTTTTGTGAAAACCATTGAAATATTCTTTCGTATGAGAAAACATATTAGATACTGTTGGAAACAGAAAAGCAGAGCCTGAAAAAGCTTGATTTCAAGTTCATTTCAGGAATAAATTTTGAGGGGCAAGGCGTTTGTACCTTACCCCTCATTATTGTGTTTCAAAGCGTTACAGGTTTGATGACACCGCTTTTTTATCAGTTTTGGTTTATCCGGAAATTACTTCTGCATTTATGATTTGCGCTGCTGATTCACGCGCGCGTTCATTTTGCCTGCCCATTCCATCGGCTGATTGGCTTTAAGTGCTTCGATGATGCCCTCACACTCTGCCATATGTTCTACCGGCCAGGAAAACATCGTTTTGCCCTGCTTGTCAATAAAGCAAGATAACAGTTCAGCTTACCGCTTGTTTCCAAAACCTTTGTTAAGGAACCTCATCATTCAGTCCGAAGCTTTTTTGTTGTATATATGTAGCCCAAGCCTGTCTGTGCTTTATTGCTGATCGTTTTTTATCTGTTCTGCAGTCTGTCGCTGGATGTTTTCATCATACGAAAGAATAGGCTCGATATCTTTTTTATGTATTCTGCGGTCGACGTAATTTTTTGTTATTTTTGAGACGAGCGGGAACAGAGCCAGTACGCCTATAAGGTTGGGTATCATCATCATTCCGTTGAAGGTGTCGGATATATCCCAGGCAAGTGATGATGTCATGACAGCGCCTGAAATAATCATAAGCACAAATATCACCTTATATAAAGATGTTGCTTTTTCTCCGCACATGTATTCGACAGCTTTTGTCCCGTATTGAGACCAGCCCAGAACGGTTGTAAATGCAAAAAGCAGCATCGCAAGCGCGATAAAGATCTCGCCTGCCCGTCCGAATACGTTACCGAAAGCCGTAGCTACAAGAGTCGCGTCGTTTACGCCCTGGACAGCGAGTCCTGTTTCAAGATCGATATATCCAGAAGAAAGTACGACTACGGCAGTCATAGTACATACAACGAATGTGTCAAAGAATACTTCAAAGATCCCCCACATTCCCTGTCTTACAGGTTCTTTTACGTTTGAAGAGGAATGTACCATTACAGAAGAACCAAGACCTGCTTCGTTGGAAAAAACTCCGCGTTTGCAGCCCTGAGTAATAACCTGCTTGATCGTAATTCCGACAACAGCGCCGCCTGCGGCTTTGACTCCGAATGCGAATTTAAATGTAGAAGCGAATATACTTCCTATATTATTAATGTGCACGCAGAATACAATGATGCAACCGACAACATACAGTACGGCCATAAACGGTACTATCCGTTCTGCAACTGCGGCGATACGTTGAAGTCCGCCTATTATTATCATAGCCGCAATTATCATAAGTACGATTCCGATAACGATATTGATGACTGAGATCCCGTATATTTCAGGAAATTTTATGTCTGAAAAAAACGCGGAATGGATATTGAGAGTGATTTTGTTTATCTGTCCCATATTCCCAATGCCGAATGACGCAAGAATAGCGCATATTGAGAATATTATACCCAGTATCCTGCCGACTGTCTTATTATGTATCTTGTCACCCAGACCGTCTTCCAGATAATACATCGCGCCGCCCGACCATTCATTTTTGCTGTTTCGGCGTCTGTAGAAGATACCCAGAACATTTTCGGAAAAATTTGTCATCATGCCGAAAAAGGCTGCGATCCACATCCAAAATACAGCTCCCGGCCCTCCGATCACAATCGCGGCTGAAACTCCGGCTATATTTCCTGTGCCGATTGTAGCGGCAAGTGCAGTACATAATGCCTGGAACTGTGATATAGTATGCCTGTCCGTTTTTTTAGTCGATGAGTTATTTTTTCTGAATACACTGCCTATTGTTTCCCTCCACCAGTGTCCCAGATGCGTAACTTGAAAAAAACCGGTGCAGCAGGTGAGCAGTATATCGGCCCCGATAAGAATAATCAGACCTACCTTTACCCATACAAAATCATTTATCGCACTGTTTATATCAGCAAGCGTTTCTAAAAATTTGTTCATAATTTCCCCCGTATAGAAAAATTTTAGCAAAAATAACAGACCGCAGCTTATCAAAGCCCGGTCTGTAAAAAGCAAATAATTCTCACAGGCAGTAAAACAACTACTTTGTCCTTTTGCCTGAGAGTTTAACGCATACACGCGTTTTGCCCTTTCGGCACTCAATTCAATGAGCTTCTCCAAAGTTCTGTCATCATGCAGTCTTCGCATAGGCGCATTCTGCATGCTTCATCCAGACTGACACATATTATATCAGATAAAACTCTGAAATACAATATTTCAACCAATAAAAATCAAATAACCTCTTGAAAAATACCCCATGGGGGTATATAATGTGTAAGAGATAAAAATAAACGGAGACAAAAAATGGATAAAAACTGCTGTAAAAGAACAAAGATACGTTCGCAAGAGGAATATAAAAAACTAATCAACAGACTGAACAGATTGGAAGGACAGATAAGAGGAATAAAAAATATGGTTGAAAATAATGCGTACTGTCCGGACATACTGATACAGACTGCAGCTGTGCAGTCAGCATTGAGCGCGTTTGAAAGAGAGTTGCTGTCAAGCCATATACGTACATGTGTTTCAGACGATATACGGGCCGGTAAATATGAGACTGTAGATGAGCTGACAGAGACACTTCAGAAACTTATAAGATAGGAGCATATATATAATGAAAAAATTTGAAGTCACGGGAATGAGCTGTTCGGCATGCAGTGCCGCGGTCACCCGTGCGGTGATGAAGACTGAAGGTGTGACGGGCTGTGATGTCAGTCTGCTTACAAATTCAATGACGGTTGAGGGCGAATTTTCCGATTCCGCTATAGTAGAAGCGGTAAAAAGTGCGGGATATGACGCATGTGTGTTTGGAGGTAATACCGCAAAGACGGAAGAGAGCGCCGGGCTTGGGACAAATGACAGTCGGCAGACCCGCGCGATAGTGAAGAGACTTATCAGTTCGGCTGTTTTGCTGCTGATGCTCATGTATATTTCCATGGGGCATATGATGTGGGGCTGGCCGCTTCCGTCAGCGCTCGCACAAAACTATACTGCCCAGGGCTTGATACAGCTGCTGCTGACAACTGCTGTAATGGTTATAAATCAAAAATTCTTTATAAGCGGGTTCAAAAGTCTCGCAAAGGGCGCGCCAAATATGGACGCGCTGGTCGCTGTAGGTTCTGCGGCATCATACGTCTACAGCACTTACGCGCTTTTTGCTATGACCTTTGACACACATAATGCAGCTCATTATATGCATGATTTTTATTTTGAATCAGCGGCGATGATACTTACGCTTATCACGTTGGGCAAAATGCTGGAGTCATATTCAAAGGGCAAGACTACAAACGCGCTCAAATCACTTATCAGCCTTACGCCTAAAACGGCGGTCATTGAGCGTGACGGCAAAGAAATCACCGTACCGGCAGAACAGGTCGTTGCGGGAGATATATTTGTGGTAAGACCGGGAGAGAGCATACCTGCAGACGGAGTTGTGATATCCGGACAGAGCGCAGTAGATGAATCAGCGCTTACAGGTGAGAGTTTGCCTGCGGATAAAGCAAAAGGGGACAGAGTCAGTGCTGCTACTGTAAACAGATCAGGATTTATGCGCTGCCGGGCGGTGAGTGTAGGAAAGGACACCACTATTTCACAGATAATACAGATGATAAGTGATGCTGCTTCTTCAAAAGCTCCCATATCACGTGCAGCAGACCGTGTGTCCGGCATATTTGTACCGTCGGTCATGGCAATAGCCGTTGTTACAGCTGCAGTATGGCTTATAGCCGGTGCATCTGCAGGCACAGCTTTGGCAAGGGCAGTTTCGGTGCTTGTCATCAGCTGTCCGTGCGCTCTGGGCCTTGCAACGCCGGTTGCGATAATGGTGGCAAGCGGAGTGGGAGCCAGACACGGTATTCTCTTCAAAAATGCAAAAGCTCTTGAAAACGCCGGTAGAATAAAAACCGCGGCTTTGGATAAGACAGGAACCGTCACTTGCGGTCAGCCGTCGGTCACGGATATAGTTACTGCAGACGATGTGACTCAGACAGAGCTTTTGGCGTATGCCGTTTCTCTTGAAAGACAGAGCGAGCATCCTTTTGCAAGGGCGATAGTAGATTATACGGCAGGAAAAGATATACCGGCTTATGAAACATCTGATTTTAAAGCTCTTCCCGGCAGCGGATTGCAGGCGGTCATAAACGGAAAGACTGCTTTCGGAGGAAGCATGGAGTTTATCGGCGGTATCGTAAAGATACCAGAGAATATGCGCAAGCGTGCGCTTAAGTTGGCACAGAGCGGAAAGACCCCGCTGTTTTTTACCGATGGCAGCAAACTGCTGGGTATGATAGCTGCTGCAGATACCATCAAGCCTGACAGTGCATATGCTGTAAGCATGATGAGGCATATGGGGATCAGCACCGTCATGCTGACAGGTGATAATGAACGCACAGCGCGTGCAATAGCGGATTTGGCAGGCATTGATAAGGTGACAGCCGGAGTTATGCCTGCTGGAAAGGAAAACGTCATAAAACAGCTGTGCGCCGACGGAACTAAGATTGCAATGATAGGTGACGGTATAAATGATGCTCCGGCGCTGACCCGTGCCGATCTGGGAATTGCAATCGGCGCCGGCACGGATGTCGCCATAGACGCCGCCGATGTTGTGTTGATGAACAGTTCTCTGACAGACGCTGCAAATGCACTCAAACTCGGACGCGCAACTCTGCGTAACATTCATGAAAATCTATTTTGGGCATTTATTTATAACGTAATAGGTATACCGCTTGCCGCGGGAGTTTGGGTGCCGCTGTTCGGGTGGACGCTCAGTCCTATGTTTGCAGCAGCGGCTATGAGTCTGTCAAGCGTATGTGTTGTAAGCAACGCCTTAAGACTTAATTTTTTCAAGCCGTTTAAACCGGTATTTACAGGTAAACCTAATAAAAGAAAGGAGAATATAACAATGGAAAAAACACTTAAGATTCAGGGCATGATGTGTCCTAAATGCGAACAGCATGTAAGGGAGGCGCTTGAAAGTATTGAAGGAGTACAGTCAGCTGATGTCAGCCACAAGAGCGGTACGGCTGTAGTGGTTATGAACGGTGATGTCTCCGATTCTGCGCTGACAGACGCTGTAGAGCATGCCGGATATACTGTATTGAACTGAATAAAAAAATACGGTATGCAAATGCATACCGTATTTTTTATTTCTCCGATACTAAATCATGCAGTAAATTTACAACCGCTAAGCTGTCGTTTCTTTGTGCCAGCTGAATAAGGGATTTCAGGTCACGCATAAAATTTTTTGGGACTTGCGGCAGCTGTCCTATATAGACGCTGTTGTCTTGGCAAAGCTCTGTGTATTCTGAGCTTTGAAAAAGCTGTTCATGCAGCTTTTCTCCTTCTCTGAGACCTGTGAATTTGATATCAATATCCTTATACGGCTGAAAACCACTGTCTCTTATCATTGTTTCTGCCAGATCCAGTATTTTTACAGGCTTATCCATTTTGGGAATATATATTTGGCCGCTGTCAGCGTTTGCTGCCGCCTTTAGAATCAGCCATGCTGACTGAGGGATCGTTATAAAATATCGGGATACGTCTGGGTGGGTTACCGTTACCGGACCGCCCGATTCTATCTGCTTTTTGAACAGTACAGCCACAGAACCGCTTGATCCCAATACGTTGCCCATGCGCACTGTTATAAATGAGCAGCCGCCTTGAGACGCAAAATACTTCATTATCATTTCGCAGCAGCGTTTGGTTGCTCCCATAACACTTAAAGGATTCACCGCCTTGTCTGTGGATATAAGTATAAATCGTTTTACATTATACTTTATAGACGTTTCTGCCAGATAAAAAGTGGCGGCAACGTTGTTTTTGACTGCTTCTTCCGCGCAGTGTTCCATTAGCGGCACATGCTTGTGCGCCGCGGCATGAAATACGATATCAGGCAAATATTTTCCAAACAGAATATGCATTTTAGCACGGTCGCGTATTGACGCTATTTCAATACTGACAGGCAAGTCATTGCCAAATTTTAAAAAAAGATCCTGCTGCAGCTCGTAAACACCGTTTTCACATATATCGAGAAGTATCAGCTTTTTCGGCTTGTACTGTATTATCTGCCTGCATAACTGCGAGCCTATAGTTCCTCCTGCGCCGGTTACAAGACAGACGCTGTTTTCTATAACTTTCCGTACGCTGTTTGTCTGGATATCTGTCATAACAATCTCTCCGTAAAAAAAATCAAAGTCATTATAATATGTTTTTTGGCGTTTGTACAGTCGTATTTATAAATTGATTTATTTGTAAAAAAATATTGACATTAAATATCAGTGCTATATAATGAAGGTAATTCTAATCTTAATGCCTCTATGAGACAGAAAGGGAAAAATTATGGATAATAAGTATCTCGGACTAACCCCGCCCATGGGATGGAACTCATGGAACACCTTTACGGAAGATATCAATGAAGAAGTTGTAAAAAAGTCAGCTAACGCAATGATTGAAAGCGGTTTACATGACGCTGGTTACGAATATGTTGTAATCGATGACTGCTGGAGTCTGAAAGAGCGTGACAAAGACGGAAGATTACAGGAAGACCCTGAAAAATTTCCTTCAGGTATGAAAGCGCTTGCCGACTACATACATTCAAAAGGCCTTAAATTCGGTATGTATTCATGCAACGGTCCGCTTACATGCGCATGTTATCCCGGCTCCTTTGATCATGAATTCACTGATGCTGAAACTTTTGCAGAGTGGGGTGTGGATTTTCTTAAGTATGATAATTGTTTTAAGCCAAAAATTGATGGTAATATTCTTTACAGACGCATGGCAATGGCTCTAAGAAATTGCGGCCGTGATATTCTGTTTTCGGCATGCAACTGGGGCTCTGAAAATGTTGAAACATGGATACGTTCTACCGGTGCACAGATGTACAGATCAACAGTAGATATACGCGATTCATGGCAGTCTATAAAGCAGCTGGCACTTTCTCAAATAAGTAAAATTTCTTACAGTGGCTCATATTGCTTTAATGATATCGATATGCTTGTTGTAGGTATGTATGGAAAAAGTACTAATCAGCTTATAGCAAATTCTGAGATTTCAAAATGCACTGATATTGATTACAGAACTCATTTTGCATTTTGGTGCATGATGAATTCACCTCTTATGATAGGCTGCGATATACGCAGTATGAACGAGGCAACTAAAAAAACACTTACAAACCGCGATCTTATAGCAATAAATCAGGATATTGAGGGTAGATCCCCTTATTACATCGGGTCTTCTCCTGAAGCTCCCAGAGAGTACTTCTGGATGATAAAAATGCTTTCAAACGGTGATATAGCTTTGGGCGCATTTAACTTTTCCGATAAAGATCGTACTCTTTCTCTTCAGCTTTTTGATATCGGCCTGCCTGTAACAACAGGCAAGTGCCTGCGCGCTTATGACTGCGTAAATCAGTGTGATGCCGGTGTATTTTCAGAGATCATTGTTGATAAGATAAAAGCGCATGACTGTAAAATTTTCCGTTGCAAGATCCAAGATTTGAAATAATGGCAAACGAAAGTACATGCTTTAAATGCGGCAAAAGTCTTGAGTCAGACGCTATACCAATATATAAAAAACTTATAAACCGCGGGGCGGAGGAATATATGTGTATAGACTGTCTTGCAGAGTATATCCAAATGCCCAGAAGCGCTATTGAACAGCTTATTGATTTTTATACCCAAAGCGGCACATGCGCATTGTTTTAATTATGAAGACACGAAGATTTTGTTTTTCGTGTCTTTTTTTGTTGTAAAAACAGACAAATCAATCATATAAAAATATACATTCTAACCAAATTCTATATATTTTTACAAAAACGCAACATTTTTGAATTTACAATACAATTATAAGTAAAGAAGGATGTTATATCATATCCGAATAAAATCTGCAGTTAAAAGGTATCGTTCTTTATTGCTTTTGAACGAAATTTTAATGAGATTTAGTGTATTGAAATGAGGTGGGATGCATGAAAAAATACAGAGCTATAGTTATATTGCTGATTGTTTTGGTCATATCCGTTGTCGGATGTATGGCGGTGGTTGCCGGTATCGATACTATTGACATCAGCGCCGCAAAAAACGGCAAGCGGCTTTTTGCCGCAAGGACAAAAACATTGGTATTGCCCGGTTATAATGATAATTTAGAAGATAAGGATTTTTTCACAAGAGAAATCGTTGACGGCAAAGCGACCGCGTCGGGCGGAAAAAGCATATCTCCAAACGGCACCGAGCTGAAATATTCGCATTCTGAATCAAAAAACGGCAAATACAGCTATGATGTGTATTACGATGTAAATCCTGACAAAAACGAAAACTGGAAACTCAATGAATATAAGTATGACTTGTCAGGTAATTTGATATTGTTTAATATTTACCCTCTTGTCAGGGATGTAAACATACAAAATGCAAGCGATTTGCTTACAGAGCAGCAAGCCCTGGAACTTGCGCAGAAATATGTATATTTGCTGTTCGGAGATGAAATGGGGGATTATGTGACAGAGTGGTCTTCTGCTCATTTGGATCAGCATTATTATTCGTTCGGGTTTGCCAAAAAGTACGGCTATGCTGTGGGGGAGCGCTGTTTTATCGATATTTGTACAAACGGTTTGCTGTTTGCCGCACAGCGTACGGATTACAACAAGTATAAAGACTTTGATACGGATATGCTTTCAAATATACCTGAGCAGCAGCTTTTGGACGATATAGACGAATATGTAAAATATCTGTATTCTGATAATCTTGTCGACTATGATGTCGACTCTGTTAATTTGAAGAAAAACGGTGATAAATATTATCTTTTGGCGTTAGTGAATATACATTACGATAATAACGGCGATGTACTTTATGACGGGCAGGAGTATTACTATGAGCTGGGTTAAAAGCAAAAAGCTGTGGATAGTTGTTTTGGCAGTATTGATAGCTGCCGTAAACATTGTGACGGTCATATATTCAGTGAATAAATTTTCAAAGCCCAGCAAGTACGAAATATTCAAAACGCCCGACAGCATAGTGCTGCACTATCAAAAGAAAAGCCTTGAGCTCTATCCGGACGACAGCCGGTTCAATGAGATAGTGACGCTTAACAGAAAGCGCGCAGATGCAGTTGATATCTATAAAGAAGGAGATTTCGGAACGGTTTATCGTGCTTATGACAACCCGGAGGACAATATCAACGATATAAACAATCTCAAGGATTTCTATATAGAATACAGATATGACGATGCTGAAAAGTTTTCCATTTATACGCAGACAGGCGGCAAAAAAAGCATTGAAAGCGACAGGGTGTATTATATTCTGACCGGCAGCTTTTGCAACGAAGTTTTTATACCTAAGGTAAAGCAAGATTGTGATTCGATTACGGTGGGCGGGCTTATTTCAAACGCCGAGCTTATAAAGCTTGTGTTTTCAATGATGAATTATTAAGTTTTGCGGTATTTTTAGAATAGTGGAAATATTACAAATAAACATTTATTTTTATTAAAATATATGGTAAAATTAAATTAGAAAATACAAAATCAAATTGTAAGGAGGAGAACAAATGAAAATCATATTATTCTGCGCTTACATTTTGCTTTATTTATCAACAAGACTTATCTTATCCTATTAAAGCGCAAAGGCTTTGGATAAGCTTTTGCGCTCTTTGTCCTTTAGATGTTTTAAACATAGAATATATTGGAAGATGAAAATGAAAACAAAAAACCATATAAAATAATTTCTTTGCTATCAATTTTTACTCTATTGATTTGGATGTGCCCTTTGAATGTATCAGCTTCAGCAGGGACTATATATGAATCAGAAAGTAATAATATAATAGATACAGCTGATACAACATATGATGATTATGATAATTTCGGGACGATCAGTAGCACTTCAGATGTTGACTGGTGGAAATATACCGCTACATATACCGGTTTTGCAAATATTTGGCTTGGTAACATTCCATCCGGATGCAATTATGATTTGTACGTTTATTCAAGTAATGGAACTTATCTTGGATGTTCAGCTAAACCTTCTGGTACTCAGGAAATGGTGCGCTGCAGAGTAATATCGGGAAATACGTATTATGCCAAGGTGATAAGTTCAGTGGGATATTCAGGCTCACAGTACAAGTTCAGGATAAAAAATAATACATTAGGCTATGCCAGATTATTTTTATATAAAGACAATACGAAAGTTGATTCGACTGGTATCGGAATAAATAGCATGTCATATATATGGGGCATGGGATACGACGGACAATATTATACAAATAATCTTGCGCAGCCGGTTTATGATACATTTCCATCAAGTCGCATCTTTTTGATTTCCAATCATGCAGACCCCGAAAAATTCACGTGCGATGATTCTCCTACAAATGTGACTTATCTATATGCACAGACTCAAATTGGAATGACAAACGCTGATAGGTCTATAGGGTCATATGCCGATGGAGCTTTAAGCGAAGTAAGACTTGCAATATTTTTAGGATGCAGTACTGGTGACAAAATTGGAGCTCAGAAAAACCTTGTTGATATGGCTTTAGAGAAGGGCGCCACCTGTGCGTTGGGCTGGGAGCAGAAAATAAAACAGCCGCATCTGATAGATTGGGCGACTGAGTTTTTTAAAAGCAGTTATTTGTCTCAGAAAAATATTGCAAATGCCGCAACAGCAGCAGATGATGCTGTTAGAAAAGAATATGGTGACAGCTATCAAAATTTAAAGCAAAGATATTTTGGTAGCTGTTTTGCAAACGAAACTGTAATGTGAATTAAGTGTATTGAAATGAGGTGGGGCACATGAAAAAATACAGAATTGCAATGATATCGCTGCTGTTGGTGCTTGCATTGTCGATTGCGGGAGGTATCATCAGTTATGCTATACCGGAAAATGCGCATGAAAGCATCAGTGAAAGCAAAACTCGTCTGTTTGCAAAAAGGACAAGACAGCTTGAGCTCTTTGGTGAAGGCAACAACTCGGCGGACGAACAATTTCACTTTGGAAAGATAATTGACAAGCCAAATGCAGCATCCGGCGGAGGAAGTATAGCTGCACAGGGAACAAGTGTGGCTTATAAAAATACCGTAACGTATTATGATGATTATACGTTTGATATTTACACAGACGAAAATGGCAACGAATATAGCTATGATTTATCCGGAAACCTTGTCAGTTTTAAATTAGATAGTCTTACAAAAGATATAAATACCATAAATGCCAGCGATCTGCTTTCTGAAGAGCAGGCGATAGAAAAGGCTGAAGAATATGCATATGCGCTGTACGGCAGTGAATTTAATAGTTATGAACATGAATGGACTGTTATGAATAGTGATATCCATACTTACACTTTTAGTTTTGCCAAAAAGTACGGCTATGCTGTAGGGGAGCGCTGTTTTATCGATATTTGTACAAACGGTTTGCTGTTTGGCTGCGATCTGGTAGATTATCAAAAATTTGACGACTTTGATATCGGCATTATTGAGGACATACCGGAACAGCAGCTTTTGGACGATATAGACGAATATGTAAAATGTCTGTATCCTGATAATCTTGTCGACTATGATGTCGACTCTGTCAATCTCAAAAAATTAGGAGATAAATATTATCTCAAAGCTGCAATAGATATAACTTACAGGTATAACGGCGATGTACTTTATGACGGACAGGAGTATTATTATGAGCTGGGTTAAAAGCAAAAAGCTGTGGATAGTTGTTTTGGCAGTATTGATAGCTGCCGTAAACATTGTGACGGTCATATATTCAGTGAATAAATTTTCAAAGCCCAGCAAGTACGAAATATTCAAAACGCCCGACAGCATAGTGCTGCACTATCAAAAGAAAAGCCTTGAGCTCTATCCGGACGACAGCCGGTTCAATGAGATAGTGACGCTTAACAGAAAGCGCGCAGATGCAGTTGATATCTATAAAGAAGGAGCTTTCGGAAATGCTTATTTTGCTTATGACAACCCGGAGGACAATATCAACGATATAAACAATCTTAAGGATTTCTATATAGAATACAGATATGACGATGTTGAAAAGTTCTCCGTTTATACGCAGACAGGCGGCAAAAAAAGCATTGAAAGCGACAGAGTCTATTTTATACTCACCGGAGAATATGCAAACGAGGTATATATATCCAAAGCAAATAACATACCGGGTATAATTACGGTGGGCGGGCTTATTTCAAACGCCGAGCTTATAAAGCTTGTTTACGGAATGGCGGAGAAAATGAACGCAACTACGATCTAAAACAGTGAAATGAGGCGCGCGGAACGCGCTGCGGCAATGCTTTTGAACAATTGAATCATGCCCTGTAAGGCGCATGCTCTGCGGGCACGTAAAATAAAGGAACGGAAAATCATTAGATTTTCCGTTCCTTTATTGACTTTGATATATTAAAATAATATAATTATTCTATATAACTATGTGTAGAGGGGAAATTGAAAATGATAGATAAAAAGAAGGCGCTTGAAACGGCTCTGGCACAAATCGAAAAGCAGTACGGTCAGGGTGCGGTAATGAAGCTGGGTGACAATGCCAAAATGAAGGTTGACGCGATACCCACAGGCTCTCTGGCGCTTGATGCTGCGCTGGGGATCGGAGGCGTGCCCAAAGGTCGTATAGTTGAAATTTACGGCCCCGAGTCCTCCGGTAAGACGACAGTTGCGCTGCACATAATAGCCGAGGCTCAGAAACTCGGCGGAGAGGTCGCGTTTATCGATGCGGAGCATGCGCTTGATCCCGTATATGCCGCGGCGCTGGGAGTAGATGTCGATAACGTGCTTGTGTCCCAGCCGGACACCGGTGAGCAGGCGCTTGAAATAACAGAGGCGCTTGTGCGTTCCAATGCAATAGATGTCGTAGTTGTCGACTCGGGGGCGGCGCTTGTCCCCAAGACCGGGATAGAGGGGGATATGGGCGAGTCTCATGTCGGACTCCAGGCAAGGCTGATGTCGCAGGCTCTGAGAAAGCTTGCTGGCGTGATCGCAAAAAGCAACTGCGTAGCAATTTTTATTAATCAGCTCAGGGACAAGGTCGGAGTTATTTACGGCAACCCCGAGACAACAACAGGCGGACGCGCGCTTAAGTTCTATGCCTCGGTAAGAATCGATATACGCAAGGGCGAGGCAATAAAAAACGGCACTGAGATAATAGGAAACAACGTCAAGTGCAAGATCGTAAAAAATAAGGTGGCTCCGCCTTTTAAGGTCGCAAGCTTTGAGATACTTTACGGAGAGGGTATATCCAGATACGGTGAGCTTGTAGACCTTGGCGTTCAGTTTGATATAATCAAAAAGAGCGGCACATGGTTTTCGTATAACGAAACGCGTATCGGTCAGGGCAAGGAAAACGCCAAGCAGTTTCTGCGTGATAATCCCGATATTGCAAAAGAGGTAGAAGACCGTATCCGTAGCAAGCTTTCGGCCAATGACAAAAATGACGGCTCAGTACCGTCAGCGTCTGCGAAAACCGCCGTAAAGGCCGCCCCGGCTGCGGCTTCGGCTGATATAGATGTGAGCGCGGATGACTTTGAATAAGATAACGGCGCTGATACAGAGACTGGACAAAAAGGGTATAGTCGATGTGTATGCTGATGGGGAGTATCTGATGTCTGTTTCGGAAGACGCCGCGCTAGAGGCGGGACTGCGTGTCGGACTTCAGATAAATGAGGATTTTCTGTCTCAGGTCGAGCATTCCGTTCAGCTTTCAAAGGCAAAAAACAAGGCTTATAATTATTTGAGTTATGGTGACATGAGCCGGAAAAAGCTTTTTGAAAAGCTTTCGCGGTACGGATTTGATCAACAGATCTGTAACGAGTGCGTCGATGCAATGTGCAGAAGCGGTTATATAGATGATATGCGGTACGCCTGCTCGCTGGCTGCATCTCTTGCAACAGGCAGACTTTACGGGCCGCGCCGTATTATTCAGGAGCTGAGGCAGCGCGGGGTGGATCCGCAGACCGCATCTGAAGCCCTGGATAGTCTTGAAACGGATTTCAGAGAGAATATAAAAACACTTATAAGCGGCAGACTGAGACGTGATATGTCAGATCCTAAAGAGATAAAAAAGCTGATTGCGGCACTGATGCGAAACGGATATGATTATGATGCAATAAAATCCGTTCTTTCGGAAACGGCATATGAGGAGGAAATATATGAGTGAAGTAACGGCTGTCAGCTTTATATCGCTGGGCTGTGCCAAAAACCAGATCAATACGGAAATAATGATAGCAGCGGTCAAAAACGCGGGCTATGATATAACGGGCGAACCGGAAAAATCAAAGGTTTGCGTTATAAATACATGCGGATTTATAGAGGACGCGAAAAAAGAGGCGCTTGAAACTTTTTTTGAAGTGGCTGAGCTCAAGAAAGAAAAAAAGCTTGAAAAAATCATTGTCTGCGGCTGTCTTGCCCAGAGGTATGAAAAAGAAATAGCCGAGGAGCTGTATGAAGCGGACGGATTTGTGGGCGTGGGCAGTTTTTCACGTATTGTGGAGGCGGTGGAAAAGGTGCTTGATGGAGAGCGGGTCATGTTTTTTGACGATCTTTCCAATATCCAGCTTGAGGGCGAGCGTTTTGTAATAAGTCCGCCGTTTTCAACATACCTTAAAATAGCTGACGGCTGCTCCAACAGATGCAGCTATTGCGCGATACCGATAATCCGCGGCGGTTTTCGTTCGCGGCCTATGGAAAATATAATAGCCGAGGCTGAAAAGCTTGCTCAAAACGGAGCAAAAGAGATAGTGGTAATAGCACAGGACACGACTAATTACGGTATCGATATATACGGAAGCCGGAAACTGCCTCAGCTTCTGGAGCGGCTTTGTCAGATCGATTCGGTAGAATGGATCAGAATAATGTATCTGTATCCGGAAAAAATAACGCAGAAGCTTATAGATGTAATAAAAACGCAGCCAAAGATAGTAAAATATATAGAAATGCCGATCCAGCACGCGTCCGGAAAAGTTTTAAAATCAATGAACAGACCTCAAAACAGCCAAATTCTACTGGAGCTGGTAAACCGTCTGCGCAGCGAGATTCCGGGTGTCGTGCTTCGCACTACTGTCATGGTCGGATTCCCGGGCGAAACTCAACAGGATTTTGAAGAGCTGTGCACGTTTCTGAAAGCTGCCCGATTCGATAAGCTGGGAGTATTTCAATTTTCCGCCGAAACCGGCACTCCTGCCTATGACATGCCCGGCCGTGTCGACGAGGATGTAAGCAAGTCCCGCGCCGAGACTGTAGAGCTGATTCAGTCGCAAATAGTATTGGAAAAGCAGCGCAGCCTTATAGGCAAGTCGCTCACGGTCATGTGCGAGGGTTTTGACAGGTTTGCAGAGTATTATTTCGGCCGCAGCTACATGGAGGCACCCGACATAGACGGAAAGATATTT
The DNA here is from genome assembly GCA_944387905.1 of uncultured Clostridia bacterium. Lineage (GTDB taxonomy): Bacteria > Bacillota > Clostridia > Oscillospirales > QAKW01 > RGIG9041. The sequence continues at coordinate 5,054 of CALXGU010000006.1, read as the reverse complement.
TTCAAAAGCGACGATGTGATCTGTTTGGGCGATATGTGCAGAGTGCGTATAACGGAAAGTATGGATTTTGAATTAATTGGAGAGATTGAAAAGTGAATACACCAAATAAGCTTACGGTAGCCAGGATAATAGCGACCCCGTTTTTTCTCATTGCAATGATAACTCCTTTTGAGCATCATTTTCTTGCGGCGCTGGTAATCTTCGTATTGGCGTCTGTGACAGATCTGATAGACGGAAAGATGGCGCGAAAGCATAATCTTATAACGGATTTCGGTAAGTTTCTCGATCCGCTTGCGGATAAAATGCTGACGACAGCCGCGTTTTTGGGATTTATCGAGCTTGATATAGGTCACGGTGTAGTGTGGATCGCTTTTATAGTGCTGCTTCGTGAATTTCTTATAACATCCCTTCGCCTGATTTCTTCCGGCAAGGGCAAGGTGATAGCGGCGAATATCTGGGGCAAGTGCAAAACTGTAAGTCAGATGTCTGCGATCATTTTTGTTCTGGCGTCTCAGTATTTGATGAGTATTTTTGACACCCCGGTTCTGCTGAAAGATATTTATGCCGTAGCTACCGATGCGGTTCTGTGGATAAGCGCAGTGCTTACCGTTATCAGCGGACTTGTGTATGTAAAGCAGAACAAAGACTTTATCGATCCGAAAAAATAGAGCGGGGAAAAATATGTTCGATAAATACAGATATGAAATAGATTTTATAAAACAGCGAGATCCTGCCGCCAGAAGCGATATAGAGATATTTTTGCTGTATAAGGGCTTTAAGGCTCTCAGGTATTACCGCCGCGCTCATCGACTGTATCAAAAAGGCAAGTTTTTCAGAGCGCGTATGATAAGTGAACGCGCAAAGTTCAAGACGGGGATAGAGATACATCCGGGAGCTAAGATCGGCCGCGGATTTTTTATTGATCACGGCAGCGGCGTAGTTATAGGCGAGACTACCGAGATAGGCAATGACTGCGTTATATATCAGGGCGTGACTTTGGGCGGTACCGGAAAGGAAACGGGCAAACGTCATCCTACGCTGGGCGATAACGTTATGGTTGGCGCGGGAGCTAAGGTGCTGGGACCTGTTAAAATAGGCAACAACGTCAAAATAGCGGCAGGCGCCGTAGTTTTGACGGATATTCCCGATAATTCTACTGCGGTAGGCGTGCCGGCACGGATAGTGCGTATAGGCGGAAAACCGGTGTGCGAGCTGGATCAGGTACATATCCCCGATCCCGTCGCGCAGGAGATATGCAGACTGGAATCACGAATACAAAAGCTTGAAATACGGCTTGATGAGAACAAAAAATGAAGCGTTATAATACATTGACGCGCAAGAAAGAGGAATTTTATGAGATAAAACCCGGTACTGTCACGATTTATGCCTGCGGGCCTACTGTTTATGATTATTTTCATATCGGCAACGCGCGTCCGTTTATCACTTTTGACGTGCTTCGCAGATATTTTGAGTTCTGCGGTAAAAAAGTGAGATTTGTCCAGAATTTTACAGCTATCGACGATAAAGTGATAAAGCGCGCAAACGAGGATAATATCACTGTCAAAGAGCTGGGCGACAGATTTATAGATGAGTATTTTACAGACGCGGGCGGTCTGGGCGTTACAAAGGCGACAGTGCATCCGCGCGCCACTGAATGTGTGGATGATATAATCAAGCTTGTCCAAACTCTGGTGGACAAGGGTATGGCATATGAGGCTGACGGTGACGTATTTTACAGAACCACAAAGTTTGACGGTTACGGCAAACTGTCGCATTATCCGATCGAGCAGCTGGAGAGCGGTGCGAGAATAGAGATAAACGACAAAAAGGAAGATCCGCTTGATTTTGTGATCTGGAAAGCCGCCAAACCCGGCGAGCCGTCCTGGGATTCACCGTGGGGCCGCGGCAGACCCGGCTGGCATATCGAGTGCTCTGCAATGGCAAATAAATATTTGGGCAAGACTATCGATATACACTGCGGAGGCGTAGATCTTATCTTTCCGCATCACGAAAATGAAATTGCTCAGTCCGAGGCGGCAAACGGCTGCGAATTTGCCCATTACTGGCTGCATAACGGACATATAAATGTAGACAGTAAAAAAATGAGCAAATCTCTGGGCAACTTCTTTACCGTGCGTGAAGCGGCAAAAGCCTACGGCTATGAGACGATACGATTTTTTATGCTCTCCAGCCATTACAGAAGCCCTATAAATTACAGCGCAGACGTTCTGGCATCCGCAAAGGCGGGACTTGAACGGCTGTACACTGCAAAAAACAATCTCGAATTTGAAATAAAAAATGCCTCGGTCCAGAAGATGACCGAGTCGGAAACAAAACGTCTTGGCGAATATGATATCTTTGAGGCTAAATTCCGTGAAAAGATGGACGACGATCTCAATACTGCCGACGCAATATCGGTATTGTTTGATTTTGCACGTAAAATAAACACAGAAGCGATAACGTCATCAGAGTTCGGAACAAAACTGCTTGATAAGTTTATGCGGCTGTGCGATGTGCTCAATATCCTTAAAAACGATATGCCGGCTGAAGTTCCTAAAGACGTTCAGGAACTCGTAGACAGACGCAGTCAGGCGCGAAAGGACCGCGACTATGCCGAGGCTGACAGGATACGTCAGCAGCTGGCGGAGATGGGCGTTATTCTCGAGGACACAAAGGACGGGGTAAAGGTGCTGATAAAAAAACAGTGAACAGCCGGGTCGTGATGTAAAATGAGAAGAAAAGACAGACAGATCACGGATTTGAAAGAAATGCTGAAAATTATGCGCAAATGCGACTGTTGCCGGCTCGGTCTGCGTGATGAAAACGGTGTTTATATAGTCCCTATGAATTTCGGTATCGCTGAGCAGGACTCAGACATAAAACTGTATTTCCACTGCGCCGAAAGCGGAAGAAAAACAGATATACTGAGATCAGACCCCAATGTTGTTTTTGAGATGGATACGGGTCATAGTGTTGCAGCAGGTAGTACCGCGTGCAGCTGTACCTTTCTATATCAGAGTATAATGGGTAAAGGAGTAGCCAGCATCATAGAGGATACAGAAGAAAAAATTTTCGGACTGGCTTGTATAATGCAGCACTACGGACATGAAAATTTATGTGATTTTAAAAAAGATGTATTAAAAAAGACACAGGTGATACGTTTAACCGTTTCCGAATGGACATGCAAACAGAATAAGGAGAAGTAAACAATATGAACAAGAGATGGACAAAACAGCAGGCTTTTGACTGGTACAGCTCAATGCCGTGGCTGCGCGGATGTAATTTTATAGGCAGTGACTGTGCAAATCGTTTTGATATGTGGCAGAGTTATGACAGTGAAAGTCATCTGGAAACGGCTGACCGTGAACTTGCCCTTGCCAAAGAGATCGGATTCAATACGGTAAGGATATGGCTGATATTCGAGGCATGGCTGCAGGAACCGGATTTTTTCATGGAAATACTTGAAAAATACATATCGCTGTCGCATAAGCACGGTCAGTACGTTGTGCCGGTGCTGACGTCGGAGGAGGACCTCCCGCGCGGTGAGTTTGAAGATTTTAAGCCAAAAAAGATAGGAAAACAAGCTTATGCGCTGGGTTATCATCAGGGCAGATTCCCTCTTACAGAAGAGGAAAAACATAAGAAAGAATATCATTATGCTCAGTCTCCGCTGCTGCGCGATAAGTTCTGGCAGATGATAAAAACGGTGGTCGAAAAATACGCACATGATGATCGCATAGCGTTTTGGAATGTGTATAATGAACCGGGCATAAGCTTAGGCGCCGACAGTATTCCTATTATTGACAAGATGTTTGATACAGTTCGTGCATGTGATCCCGATCAGCCTGTAACTGCCGATATCTGGCGCTCGCCTTCAAACGATAAACTGCGTTCCCAAGAAGAAGAACGGTCACTTGAGCTGTCCGATATCATAAGCTTTCACAGCTATTCCAAGCTGCCTAAGTTCTGTAATACCATAGACCAGCTGCGCCTGTACGGCCGACCGCTGATCTGTACTGAATGGCTGCACAGAATAAACCATAATAATGTGTTTGATATTTATCCGCTCATGTATATGTTGGGCATAGGCAATATGTGCTGGGGCTTTGTTTTGGGCAAGACTCAGACAAACGAGCCGTGGGATGCGATGTGGGAACAGTACGATGACCCTGATACCGATGTGGATTATGATTTTACAAAGTGGCAGCATGATCTGTTCAGACCTAATCTGCGTCCGTACGATCCACACGAAATCGAAATAATAAAGCAATTCAACCAAATGGCAGATAAAAGATTTAGGAAGTAAAAAATGTATCATGTAGATGATTTTGATGTCGTTGTAATAGGCGCGGGCCATGCCGGAATAGAGGCGGGGCTCGCGTCTGCGCGGCTTGGCTGCAAAACAGCAGTATTTACAATAAACCTTGACTCGGTAGGAAACATGCCGTGCAATCCGTCTATCGGCGGCACAGCAAAGGGTCATCTTGTGTGTGAAATAGATGCTTTGGGCGGAGAGATGGGAAAGGCTGCAGACGCTACTTTTCTGCAGAGCCGAATGCTCAATCTCGGTAAGGGCCCTGCAGTTCATTCGCTCAGAGTCCAGTCTGACCGGCGCGTGTATTCACAGTATATGAAAAATGTGCTTGAGAGCACAGACAACTTGTCGCTTGTACAGGCTGAAATAACGGAGATACTGACTGAAAACGGAGCTGTGAGCTCTGTTGTTACGCACCTGGGCGCGCAGTACGGAGCAAAGGCAGTTATAATAGCAAGCGGTACGTATCTTGCGGGACGTATCATTATAGGCGACAAGTCCTATGAAAGCGGACCAGACGGTATGTTTGCCGCGACAAAGCTGTCTGCCTGTCTTGAAAAGCTGGGTATCACACTACGGCGGTTCAAGACCGGCACTCCCGCCCGCGTCAACAGACGCTCAATAAATTTTGACGGGCTTGAAGTCCAGTACGGAGACAGAGATATAGTTCCGTTTTCGTTTGAAAACGCGGATATAGGCGAGAATAAGGTGGTGTGCCACCTTACATATACAAATGAAA
>CALXGU010000005.1 GCA_944387905.1 uncultured Clostridia bacterium | reverse complement strand
GGTCGTGACGGTGTAATGACAGACGAAAACGGTCTGTACTACATGCGTGCAAGATACTATCATCCTGAAATGAATCATTTGGTTAAAATAGGAGTCGCTCTCGCAGTTGTTGCAGCAATATATCTTCCCCAAGCATTAGTATCATTAGCTCCAACCGCTGCTGAGTTTGTAAACCAATTGACTACATTAACGCCTTCATTTGCACAGTGATTACTCAAATTTATGGAGATAAATTATGAAAAAAATCAATTTTTGTATTTTAGTTATTATAATAACGATGGGGTTGTTTTCTTGTAAAATAAGCGATACTACTCTAGATTATATTAGAGATACTAATGAATTCTATGATGGTTATGATTATTTGTTTACACTTGAAGAGAATGATGTTATTTTTGATTTTGTAATTGTAAATAATCGTTTGACTTTTGTTGTCATAAAATCAAATAGTATTAGTCTTAAACAGAATTGTAAAATCATTTCGACTGTTTCGTATGCAATTGAAGAAAAGATATTCTTATTTAGTAATAACAAGGAATATAATTGGTCTTATTCATCTAATTTGATTCCGTATAAATATAAGTGGTGTATAGTCGAAGATGAATTTAATACCTTGAATAAAAAAATTGATCATTTTGATTTCACATATAATGAAGTGAAATATAATTTGTGTTTTCAATTTATAAATTGATATTGTACCAATGCAGAATATCAAAAAGGTATCTTTATTGAGACATATATGAAAAATTAAATTAAAAGGAGAAGTATATGAAAAATAGATTCAAATCATTCATAACATCTAAGTTACTATGTTGTTTTTCAGGTTCGATTATCACAATATTAGTTATTTGTTTATATACTTTTGTAACAAGTTATGACAAGACGCTAGACAGAACTTTAGCAACACAAGTTGCATATAAAGGGGAATATATTGTAACATCTTTGTCAACTGATATTTATGGTTATCTTGATTCTTCACATGGAAATAAAAGCTTATACTTTGGTGTGGTACCTGCAAAGGAAATGGCTATTGAGATAGTAGTACCGAGTAAAGCACGGTTATATATATATCCGTTGGATGAGAATTCTATAATTGTCAGATACGAACCATTCAAAGGGATAAAAAGGAACTATAAAATTTCAGGATATTGTAATTTTGACAAAGTTTTAAATGCTTTTTATGAACTTACCGGTAATGAAATTTTCAAAGCAACCACATAGATCGATTTGAAATATTTAATATACTTTTGCTAATCAACAAAAGAGATTTGATATTCGTATGAATATTAAATCTCTTTTTATTTTTAAATAGTCCATAATCTGTCCACTTTAAACTTTATGATATATGTGTAGCGTTACAAAAATCAAAGCAGGAGGACAGTTATGAACTCAAAAGAAAAAGAATTGTTTAAAAGTATATGCAGTTTTAAATCAGAGTCATTCGATGAAACGTTACTCAAATTTGCAACACCCGAGGTTTTAGGTCATTTGTTTTTTAACCGTATGCAGGCTATAGCATATGGCACATTGTTAAAACATGAATTGCTTGGTAAAGTTAATCGAGAATTTCGAAATTCATTAAAATGTGCTCACGAGCAGAATGTTAAGAAGAACACAAGTTATTTTTGGTTTGTTCAGTATCTTGAAAACATATTGTCAAACTGCGATTGCGAATATGCTATGCTGAAAGGCGCATATTTGTGTCAGCTATATCCCGAGGGATATAGAACATCTAATGACATTGATTTGCTTGTTCACCCTGATGATGTTACAGTAATCGGAAACATTCTTTTGGATGCGGGGTTTAAACAGGGACATGTTCGCAATGGGAAATTTGAGTCTGCAACACGTAAAGAAATCATAGAATCAAGAATGATGCGTGGTGAAACGGTTCCTTACATCAAGGAAATAAATTTGCCCGGGCTACAATTTCTTGAAGTGGATATAAATTTCTCGGTAGATTATAAGCCTGGTGAAACAGACATTCTTGAACAGATGGTTAGCGATATTATTGTCATAGATGAGCCGGACGGATTTAAGATACACACATTAAGCAAATCTGACTTCTTCATTCATTTATGCAGCCATCTGTATAAAGAAGCGACAACGTTGCCTTGGGTTGAGATGCAACGTGATATGGCTTTATATAAGTATTGCGACATCTATGTGTTATTAAACGAAGCTACAAAAAAAGATATCGATGAGCTTTTCATAAGAGCTAAAAAACTTCAAATGGATAAAATATGTGCTTTTGCAGTGTTGCAAACGTCGGAACTTTTCTATTTTAAAAATGATTATGCTATTAAGGTTACAAAAGAAATATTAGAGTTTGATGAAGATTTCATTCATACTGTCATATCGCCTAAAGATAAGAAAAAATATGTGTTTACTGAAAAGAACATATCAAATCGTTTTTTTAGTAATGATAGAAAAAGTCTCTTGAAAGAGGTGAAACCACTATGAGAAAGTTAAATATGCAACCTAATGAAACGTTGGGATATTTATTTACTTTTTGCGGTCTTGACGGATGTGGCAAAACCACAATGCTAACCAAACTCAAAAGAGAGTTGGAAAAAGATTATAACGTGTATCTTACTAAACAGCCCACGGACAGTGTTCGTAATTCTGATATTTTCAGAACATATATGGACAGCCCTGATCACAATGCATACGATTACCGCAGTCTTTCATTACTTGCAGCGAGTGATCGCGTGCAGCATGTAAACAAGGTCATTAAACCTCAAATGGATTCTGGCAGTATTGTTATAAGCGACAGATATTTTTATTCATGCCTTGCAAATCTCCGTGCGCGAGGATTTACAAAGGACAAGTGGATATACGAAATAGCAGAATCAATAGTAAAACCGGATGTTGCTTTTTTCTTTGATGTTCCGGTAGAAACTGCTGTAACTCGTGTTCGCAGTCGCGAGAAAGAAAAAGACAGATATATTGATATGGAACTGCAGTATAAACTTCGTGATGAGTATATTGAAATATGCAAAGCAAATAATGGTGTCCTGATTTCTACGGAAATGACTATCAAAGATTGCTATGCTGTTGTTAAAAGCGAAGTAGAAAGGATGTTGAAAAAGTGAATATAGAAGGCAAAGTAAAAGATATTATATCTGAACTCTGCGGAGAAGAAAAAATAGAAAATGACATGAGCTTACAAGGAGACCTTTCCTTGGATAGTTTACTAATGGTTACACTCCTAATTGAAATTGAGGAGAAGTTTGAAATTACACTTGATGAATCTGACATGAACCCATTTGAATTAACAACGGTCCAAAGTGTTATAGATTTGGTTAAGAAATACTGCGATGAAGGAAATCTAAAATGAGGCTGTGGAACTACATAAAAAGTAAGATGGAACATAATCTGTTACAAACCGTTTCGGAAAATGATACATCTTTAACTTTTGAAGAAATGATCATTTTTGCAGAGGAGTTTTCGGAAAATTTAAAGGGTATAAAGTGTTGTGCGATCATGTGTCAATCAGAAATGGCGGCAAGTATGGTTCTTTTAAGTTGTTTTGCTGCCGAGGTTACAGCTCTTCCGATATCACAGAGATACGGAAAGAGACATTGCAAAAAGATCTTAAAAGCCATAAGTCCAGATATGGTGATAACCGATCAAGATGGTGAGTTTCAATTATTTCATATAAAAGACTCTGAGTATAAAGAACCCAAAACGCATATTGCACTTATTATGTGTACTTCGGGTACTACAGGTGTTCCAAAAGGCGCAATGCTAACTGAAACAAATATAATTACCAATGTGAAAGATATAGTGGAGTACTTTAATATTGATTCATCTGATACTATTTTGATTTCAAGACCGCTATATCACTGTGCAGTTTTAACCGGCGAGTTTCTGACATCCCTTGTAAAAGGAGTCAATATACGTTTCTATTCGGGTGAATTCAATCCTATTATCGTTTATATGATGGTAAGGGATTATCAAATTACTGCCTTTTGTTCAACACCTACAGTTCTCTCTTTAATGGCACGGTGTAAAAAAGATAGAGACATAGATTTTTTAAAACATATTTGTATCAGCGGTGAATGTATGGGCATGGAAACAGCTAAGAAAATAGCAGATGCTTTTCCTGATGCTGATATTTACCATGTTTACGGTCTTACCGAAGCTTGTCCTAGAGTTTCGTATCTGCCTCCTGCTATGTTTGAGAAATATCCTGATTATGTAGGTATTCCTCTGCGTTCAGTATCATTGAAAATCGTTTCAAAAACAGGACAACCTGCTTGTGTAAATGAAATAGGTACACTATGGATTAAAGGCGACAACGTTATGCTTGGATACTATAATGATGCAAAGAAGACATCCGAAGTCATACGAGACGGTTGGTTATGTACCGGAGATTTAGCACTGATAAATGAAGAAGGACTTCTTAAGATCAAAGGAAGAAGTGACGACTTGATCATCAAAGCCGGTATGAATATTTATCCTCAAGAAATTGAAAACACTCTCAAAGAGGACATGCGTGTACGAGAGGTTCTCTCTCGTGGCTATACAGATGATAGGTGCGGAACGCAGATAGAATTAAATATAGTTGGCGATTTTTCAAGTGTAGATGAAGTGAAGAAACTTTGTCGCAAACTATTGCCAAGTTATCAAATTCCAAGGCGCATTAATTTGCTGGATAAACTATCTAAAAACGGCTCGGGAAAAATCAAAAGGAGACAGGATTATGTTGGAGTATGAAAAAAAGATTCTGCTGACAGCCAAAGAGTATGAAACTATAGTTTCGAAATTCTGCAAGCAATTACAGTCGAAACAACAAATCAATTATTATTTTGATACCGATGATCTTGATATGAACAGAGAAGGCATTACCTGCAGAATTCGTCTGAAGAACGGTGTTTATACCACTACTGTAAAGAGACATGATTTTGGAAAACAAGATTGTAGTTTTGAAGAAGTAATATCAGAAAAAACAGAGTTTGATGCCGAATACTTTAAAAAACTCAATCTTAAGTTGCAGGGCGAACTGATCACCGAGCGAACTATCTTGTATAAAGATTCATTTTGCAAAACAGTTATTGATCGGAATACATATCTTGAACATACTGATTTTGAACTTGAAATCGAGTTTTTAGAGGGATGCGGGGATAAGGCGTTGATAGTTTTAACAAATATTGCAAAAACTTTAGAGACCGATAAATTATTATCGAATGCAGATGAGTTTTTAAATCGCGTTGGACAAAACAAATCGAAATCACAACGTTTTTTCGAAAGAAAACATAGAAGTAAATAAATCATACAAATTCTTTTTAAATGGGACAAAAGTTGTCCTATTTAGCAGTTACAATATATTCGCAGCTGCAAAAAACAAATAAAGAAATACGAAAGGAAATAATAAAATGGAAATAAATAATAAAACAATATCGTCAGATGAAGAAATCACTCTTGCAAACACTAGCTTGTCCGGTAAACAAATTATTGGTGATATAGACCCTTATTTTGACGATACAATAGCATTGCTTGATACTGATAAAATACATGAAAAAATCATGTTTGATAGTACGTATACATTTATAAAAAGTTATACTGTAACAGGAGAGGCGGTAAGTCTTTATCTTGATACAGATGAAACATTGGCGCATGAAGGTGGAAAAGATGGAGCTTATTCTTTTAAATTTTCTTCGCCTGATACACAGCTATCATGTGAATTTATAGACACAGATGACTGGACAAGCGTGGGGAAAAATCATGGAGACTCAGTTAACCTTGCTATGCTACTTCCTGATAAAAAACTTTTTAAAATTAGAATTGAACCGGATGAACATTATAAACCAGTCACAATTGATGTTGAAATTACATATACAATATATAGAAATATTGGACAAATAAATGTTGAACATCTCAATAAATCTATTGCCGTAAGAAAAAATGATAGATTTATGCTTCATTTTAGAAATTCAATCGAAAAGGATTGTACGTGGAGTAGTAGTAATCCATCTGTAATCAGTGTGGGACATACGTCAGGACAATTGACTGCTCATCAACTTGGAAGTGCTACTATTACATTTACCAATCCTTGTGGAACTTCATATTCTACAGTTGTCAGATGTGTGCTTGATCACGTTTATATAACACCTGATGGAACGGGTTATAACAAGGTTGCGTTTAGTACTTCTGGTAGGATATGGCATTGTGTGTATCGTGACACAATTTTTGAAAGCCCTCAGAATATTGCTGATGCAACTTATAAAAGAAATAATCTGAATTATTACTATGGATTTGATGTGGATGAAAATATGCCAACAAGTATTATAAATAAATTTAGTGAAGAAGAACTCTCTCTATTATATTTCATTGATCCATTCGGCGTGGCAAACTATATTAAAATATATACTGATAATATAAACGCAAATGAAAATATCTTAGATTTTCTTGGCGAATATAAAACTGATGATACAGAAGAAAATAGAATTCGCGCTCAGTTGGTATACAAGGATGATATATTTAAAACTATATTTGGTAGAAATCCAAAGTATTTTAAATATAATGAACTAGCAGAAAAATGGTATCCGACAATATCTTGGTATACTTCTAATGAAAAAATCACGGGAAAATATATTGTTTCGGAGTCAGAATCTATTTTTGGTTTTCATTCGTTTATAACAGAAGCTTCTGCTTTTGAAATTTTGTTTATTATACTTGATATTGCTTTAGAAATTGCTGTTCAAGTTGTTAAAATACAAAATATTGCTATTGGAGAAGTTCTTGATAAAACTAAAGACTATATATCCTTTATTATTATGTCAATTACATCCATAGACATTTTCAAAGATTTAACTATTTATGATGCAGAACTCATTTTAAAAAGAGCGCTGGAAAAACATAAATTAGAATGGATATATGATTTAACAAACCTTTTTAAAGACGTTAACACAATTAACAAAGATTTAGAAAGTATGAATATTGATCCACATCATATAAAGTTGCTTATAAATGAGTGTGTAAACAAGAAGTTTTATGATATTAATATAGAATCAGAAGCAGGTAAAAATGGCAACCTTTACGAAATAGCCAAAAAACTTGTTTAGTTGAAAAATATATTATACTTCTATAAACGAACACTAAAAGGTATATGAAAAGCCAACTGTTTTGACCAATTTCAAAACAGTTGGCTTTAACTTTTAATTTATCTCTACGAATTCTCTATTCCAGCCTTGCTTGTTTTCTTCTATAAAATAATCCCAACCTTTTGTATCTTTTTTGTATTTAATAACTGTTTTTGAATTTTCGGGTAATATAGCTGAAAGTGTCGCACATTTGGGCGCATCACATAAAAATACGATTTCTTTCAAGTTTGGACATTTAAAAAATGGAGGGCCAGTAAATTCAGCGTCGCCATACATAAACGTTACAGATTCTAATAGAGTGCAACCTTCAAAAGAGTAAAGATATGCTACAAGGGACTTACTTTTAATAGTAGCAGTTTTTAGATAACTTCCGCTAAAAGCATTAGGTGAAATGATTTCTATGTTTTCTGAAATTACAATGTTTTCTACACAAGTATTGGCAAAACAAGTAACAGCAATAGCTTTAACAGGATATCCGTCTATATAATTTGGAGTAACTACGTCTTTTTTATTTCCTATATAATTTTTTAAAATTATATATGTATCATCTTTTTTCATCGTATACTCAAAATCAGAAGCAGGTGTTGCATTTGAATCGTCATAGACAGGTGTTTTATCACCGTCTTTAGGCTCTTCTACCTTATTTTCAGGCTCTTTTTGTTGATTGTCAGGAGTTGTTGTATTCGTTTTATTATCTTCTTTAGGCTCTTCCACCTTATTTTCGGGCTCTTTTTGTTGATTGTCAGGAGTAGATGTGTTCGGTTGATTATCTTCTTTTTGAGTATTGTTTTGTACAGGTTGCTTATTTTGCTCTGTTTGATTATTTACAGGCTCATTTGTATCAGGTATTTGTGCGTTATCTGTATTATTGTTTGGTTGCTCTGCACCGACATTCGTATCAATACTTTCGGCACTTTCTTCATCATTTGGCTTTGTACAAGCACTTGTCATAAGCAAAACAAAAATAAGTATAAAAGCTACTATTCTTTTCATATTGGAACTCTCCTTATTTATTTTACTCTATTATATATTTGTTTACATTGAAATGCAATATATCAAATAAAATCTCACAATCTTTGACAAATAAAAAAATATAAATAGGACAAGCTATGTCCTATTTAAACCTTATGATATGTGTGTAGCGCTACAAAAACACTGAAAGGAGAACAATTATGGAGGATGCACAGATAGTTCTTGAACGTCATGAGCAGAAGATAAATGCTCTCGAAAAGGATATTATCTCTTTAAGGGATGTTCAGACGGAAATACGTTCGATGAATAAAACTCTCATTACACTTGCTGCAGAACTTAAACATACCAATCAGCATTTAGAACGACATGAACGCAAGCTTGAAGAAATAGACAATCAACCTAAGAACAGATTAAATCAGATTATTACGGCTATCATCGCCGCTATTTCCGGCGGTGTTATTACATATATAATCAGTTTAATAGGAGGTTAATATGGCTACGTTAAAATATTTAGCTATTGCTATCGGTGGATTGGTTGGGGCATACTTCAACATTTATTCATCAATAATCGTCGTTGTATTCGTATCGATAATGTTTGATATTGTTACCGGAGTAATCGCTTCGATTATAACTGCTGAAGGCATAAACAGTAAAAGGGCTTTTAAAGGAGTTCTAAAAAAATGCGTTTTGTTTTTAGCATTAGCTTTTGGTACATTTCTTGACTATATGATACCGTTTGCATCATCGCAGTTGGGATTTGAAATGTCTGCAAAACTACTTTTTTCAAGTGCCATCGGTTTCTACATAGCATTTACAGAGTGCGTTTCGGTATGCGAAAACATATTTAAGTGTTATCCGGGAGCGTTTCCGAAATGGCTCACCAAGATACTGACAGATGGCAAAAAATATTTAGATGATTTAGGAGATGAGAACAATGACTAATTTACCGATTACAGGAGAATTCAATGTTACAGCTACTTTTGGACAAAAGGGCAAGTATTGGGCATCGACACATAAGGGCATTGATTTAACATGTTCTAATCGCACGATATATGCCACTTGTGACGGAACTGTCAGAGTAGTAGGCTTCGATGAAGGAGGTTGGGGCAGATACGTTACAGTAGGCTCTGACGATGGGACAATACATATTTTCTGCCACTTAGTTAACGGAAGTGTTGAAGTAAAATCCGGTCAGCGTGTTAATAGACTGACAAAGATAGGTATTATGGGAACCACAGGAAACAGTACAGGCATTCACTTGCATTTTCAAATAAATAATGCTGACGGTGAGCCTATTAATCCTTGCGATTATCTTGGTATACCTAATAAAGTCGGCAAATACAACAGCAAAGACTACGAAATAGGAGGCAATGATTTGAAGTTCAAAGATGAAAAAAATATTTCCAATTGGGCAAAAGATGCAATTAAAAAAGTGTCTGATGCAGGGATTATGAATGGCGACGATTTGGGCAATTTCAATCCTAAAAATAATATAACCAGAGAAGAGGTTGCCGTTGTGATCGCAAGGCTTCTTGACAAATAAGTTGAATGAGCAATATAGTTTATCAGTTTAATGGACAGCATCAGCTGTATGTATTATTTTTACAATTATCGTTATCAGTTGTTGTTTGCTCAAATTTTATTGAACAATAACTGAAGTTAATTTCAGCACCCCAGCTATTGAAGTATTAAATAGAAAGGTGCTTATATGATAGCAGAGCAGTTTATTAGTAAAATTGAAAATAAAATCAAAACTCAAATATTAATACGCCTAATAAATATATGAAAGTTTAAGGCTGGATTAATAATTTTTAATATGCTCTATAAATGAATATGAGCAAGCAAAAATACTGATAAAATTAAAAAACTAAAAAGAGTTCCTGATTTCCTGGTTGAAAATAATTAAAAAGCAGATTATAATATTTACAATACAATTAGTATAAATTGTAAATCAGGTATTAAAGATTTGGCGCTTATAGGAATATTTTTATATGCAGATATATGGTATAACGCAGCAACAAAAACATTTATGGATATTGGTGAGTATAGTAAATCCTGATTTTTTGTCAGTATTATATAGTTAAAAAACAAGCAGAGATTCACAAAGAATTTTAAACGGAGGTTTCTATGAAAAAAATCATTGGTTTTAGTTTATTGATTACTTTGCTTTTTACCTTGTGTGCTTGCAGAGAGGATACTGGTATGTATGAACCTGATTGGATAATCGGCAAAACCTCTTTACAGATTGAATCAAAATATGGGGAGTTTTACCAAACAGATGTATCAAGATCTTCTGACGGACTATTTCGTAAGGCTCAATGTCATTATTTATTAAGAGAAAAACCTACGTTTTTTGGTGATGTGGAAATAACATTATTCTCCATTACTTTTGATGAAAATGGCATTGCGTATGAATGGTGCACGCAGCTTGGACCAATGGGCGGATGATAATTTCATAGAATAAACTTTACAACCACACTTCATTTTGAAGTGTGGCTTTTTATTTTAAACAGCACATATTAGATTAATTTTATTAAATGTTATTTAAACAGGACATACGCTGTCCTATTTAACAGTTACAATAAATTTGCAGCTGCAAAAATATAAAATATCGAAAGGAAAAATAAAATGGAAAACAATGAACAAATTACACTCGCAAATCTTGAGATAGAATCGCAAGATTGCACATCACTACTATTCAACCAGGAAACAATTGCATATTTATCGGCTGGTGATGAATTAAATTATTCTTTTATAACAAATGCGCCAAACGCACACATCAATAGAAACTCAGGATCATATTCATTAACTATTACATCTTCTGACGTTCCTGTATGTGTGGAAATATATTGTGAAAATCATCGAATAATAAATAAAGTAAATCAATATTATATAAATATTATATCTTTGCTCGACTTTGACAAAGAACATAAGATTAGAATTTACTCAACTGATACTTCGGTCGATACTGCAATTACCACTAAAATTATGCATTCTTCATATATTCGTAGTGAAAACAGTTTAATTAATGACTGCTTTGAATCAAACGACAATTCAAATAAATATTTTGTAGATAGTATTTATACAATGAATATTCCCGAACCGTTTTTAAAATTTGTAGAAGATGGTGCAATAGAAACAAATGACATCGAATTCACTGAAGATGGACTTTATACCATTACCAAACCACTTTCACACATTTTAATTAAGTACGATATAAGCCAGCTTGCCAAAGATGAAAACGGGCAGTATCATACAATAGTAAATCTTTATTATGATGACTGGCATTTGTATGCAGTCAGAAGTAATTCTCAATATACATACAGTCTGTATAAATTGAGAGAACAGGAATACAATGGTGAAGACGGAGACGATCCCGGTGTGACTATACCTTTTATAGACTTAGATATATCGTATTTGTTAAATTGTTTAAACAGTCCCACAACCGAAAATTCCTTTGCGCTCTATAATAAAATCGGTCGCGTTGTAGGTCCTGAAATAGTTGAAGGCTCTGAAAATGTGGTATTGGCATGTTATTTTGGAGATGTCAACTCAACAGGTGCTTATATGATAGCAGAGCAGTTTATTCGCAAAATTGCAAATACAAATCAAAACGGAAATATTAATCCGCCTGCAAAATATGTAGAATTATGCAATTCAATTGATAGCTTAAATGAAGACATTAACAATCCATTGATTGATCAAATTACTAGGTTATCTCTAATAGATTATCGCACAAAACTAAGAAGAATTCCTGATTTTCTGGTTGAAAATAATGAAAAAGCAGGTTATAATATTTTCAATACAACAACGTATCAACTAACTATAAATAATCCAAGATCTCTGACAATGTACGAAAAATATGCGATTCTTGCTATGTTTGCAGCAAATGTCAACTTTAACTCTTTTGCCGCAGAAGTTGAATTTCATGCCGATGCACTTTATGATTGGAAATCAGGTATTAAAGATTGGGTGCTTATAGGAATATTTCCATCTGCAGATAAATGGTATAATGCAGCAATAAGAGCAGATATGGCTATTGGTGAGGATAGTGAATCCGGATTTTATGATCAGTATTATGATTTGGAAAGTGATCTAGTCAAAAACCAAGCAGAGGTTCACGGCGAATTTTAAACGGAGGTTTCTATGAAAAAAATCATTTGCGCGGTATTGCTATTTACTTTACTGCTTACTTTGTGTGCGTGTAAAGAAGATACGGGTATATACGATCCAAATTGGATAATCGGCAAAACCTCACTTGAGGTTGAAGAAAGATACGGGGAATTTTACCAACCAAGTATATTAAGGTCATCTGACGGACTATTTCGTAATACTGCATGTCATTATTTATTAAGAGAAAGACCTATGTTTTTTGGTGATGTGGAAATAACATTATTTTCAATTTATTTTAATGAAAATGGCATTGCAGATAAATGGTGCACGCAGCTTGGGCCAATCGGCGGATGATAATTCATAGAATCGACTTTACAACCACACTTCATTTTGAAGTGTGGTTTTTTATTTTAAACAACACATATTAGATTAATTTTATTAAATGTTATTTAAACAGGACATACGCTGTCCCATTTAAAATTTATAATTTATTCGCAGCTACAGAAATTTACGAAGGAGAAATATACCGTGAACAAAAACTTAAAAGAGATAGTTTTACCAATCGAGACAAAACCTGCTATTGTTTCGAGAAATATACATGCAATACATTTGAGCATAATTCAAAAATGTGATGAACAGGGTATCAACTATGTGTATAACAATTATATACAGCTTATGTTCAAAACCGAAAGCGACGGACATATTACCTTCGATTACATATTTCCAAATTACAAGAATCTTTCAACTTTCCGTACTTGCAGCATAGACAAGCCTACTTTTACAATCAACAGCATTAATATTAAAGATTTCATTATCAGGGGACTGATTTGTAAAAAGTATATAATAACAAGCGTAGATGAGTATTTTATTCCAAACAGACTCGCATATAAACATCATCATTTCGGGCATGATATCCTGCTATATGGATATCATGCAAAAAATAATATTTTTAATGTAATAGGATATACAGACAGTGGGCATTATTTTCCATCAACTATTGATTGTGATGAGTTTATAATTGCATATCTAAATTCATATGGAAATAAATCGATAGACCTTATTGAAACAGTATCGTATTATCATCACAAAATTGAAAAAGAGTTAATTGCAGCTTCTCTTGAAGACTATATTAACTCCAGCAACAAGTCAAGACTGTTTGATAAATCAAAATGGTTAGAGGAAAAAGAAACATACGGTATTGCTACTATTGAAAATATCAAATCGTATTTAGACGATGTAGCAAATGAAAAAATAAATTTTGACAAACGAGTTATTTACACTCTTATGGAACATAAACGACTAATGTATGAGCGGTATGAACATTTAGTGAAAAATAATATAACGTATGAGGATGAGTCAATTAAAAATGAGTTATCCGAAAATTACAGGCAGGCTTGTATTGCTTTTAGCTATTATTTGAAATATTTGGTATCTAAAGATATTTCTTCTTTAAATAAAATCTCAGAAATTTTAGATATGATAAAAGATTCAGAAATTGAAGTAATTCCAAAATTTATACAACTAATGCGAGAGGAAGTGAACTAAATGGAAACATTGAGAATCCCATATAGCAAAAGACTATCCTGCAAAAAAGCTTTGTGCCAAATCAATGCGTATAGATTCACAGAAAATATAACAGGACCGAATGTTGATATATATGCATGTCACAATAAAAGAATTCTGAAATTTCGATTTGTAGTTTTTGAGTCTATTCCTGAGGTAAAAAATTTTTCACCTGATTTTGCAAGCGAAATAAATAAGGACTCCACAGTTGGAATTTTACTGCAACCATATAATCAGGATCCAAAGAATCTCCTTTTAAGAGTCAATGCTGTTGGAGCATATTATATATCGTTTGGTCAATGGTATTGGAACCGTGCAGATTGTACATTTGAAGAAATTAAATTTTTACAATGCTCACATTATTTTAAGAAAAAATTTGAAAATCAGTCAGAGAATTGGGAAATATCTATTGAAATAGATTTACATGAATTGTTTAAATTTATAAATTTAATAGACTGGGTATACACTCCAGGCACTGTAATGTATGGTAATTTTTTAAAAGTAAAAAATCAACCCGAAAAAGAAGCGCATTTTGGGATGTGGAATATAGTCGAACGCAGTATTTTTGATTGTTATAAATCAAACAATCTTGGAAAATTTATTTTAGAGTAAAAACGGAGGAAAATAAAATGTTTAAAGTAAGTGTTGTCATTCCGATCTGGAATGTTGAAGATTATCTGGCAGATGCCATAGACAGCGTTATAAATCAGACTTGTGGCTTTAAAAATAATATCGAGCTTATTCTTGTAAACGATGGAAGTCCTGATAATTGTGACGTAATCTGTCGTGACTATTTAAGAAAATATCCCGATAACATTATCTATATCAAACAGGAGAATCAAGGTCTTAGTGCCGCAAGAAATTCTGCATTGGAAGTTGCAACTTGTGATTACATTGCGTTTTTAGATAGTGATGATAAGTTTGCAGAGAATTATATTGAATGCGGTTTGCGTTTTTTCGAAAAATATGGAGATGCTGTTGATTTTGTTTCCTTCCCTCTCTATCTCTTTGAAAATGTCACAAGTCATGATCACATACTGAATAGAAAATTTACAGAAACAAGAATCATTGATATTGACAAAGAACACAAATCAATTCAGGCACATATAGCAAGCACTTTAATAAGACGCGAAGCAATAATAGACAAAAGGTTCAATACAAAGCTTACATACGCAGAAGACGGTGAAATGCTTCACCGCATATTGCTTGATAAGCGAAAGTATGGTGTTTGTGTTGAGAGCAAACTGTATTATAGAAAAAGGTGGAAAGGAAATTCCGCAATTCAGGTATGTAATAAAAAGGTTGGATGGTATGAAAAACTGCTTGTGTTACCCAAACTTTTGATTGAACAGGACCTTGATAAATACGGCAAGGTTACTAAATACACTCAGTTTCAGATTATTTATGATACTCAATGGTATAAGCTTGACAATATCCCAAATTCAATAAAAGAGCAAATTGATCTTAATTCTCTGTATAATGAATTGGAATGGATTATGCAATATATCGATGATGATGTTATAGGTTCAGCTACTCACATATCTTTTTGGCATAAATATTATCTTAGAAAAGTAAGACATAAGACTGATGCTACGTTGAAACTTGGAAAAGACGGAAAACCTGCATTCTATTTTGGCAACAGATTCTTTCAGAATATCTGTCCCGGTATTTGGATATCACTTATTGAAGAATGTAACGGAAGCATCAACATTGGTGGTTATTATACTTTTTCATCATATGAAGGTTTATCACTTATTGCAAAATATTGTGGAGAAACATACACTGCTAAGACTTTCCATCAAAAGCAAAGAGATATATTCTTTATAGGCAGATCTGTCCTTGAATCCAAATCATTTATTATCAATATTCCCTACTTAAAAGAAGGGAAAATAGAATTTTTAATTCATACTGAAGAATATGGTGATTTCCCGACAAAACTGGAAACCTGTTATTCATCAAGACTAAGAAAACAAGAGGGCGCATTTGTTCTTGGTGATAATTCTATAATCAGAAGAACTGCATCTCAAAATATTTTGTCAGTTGCACCGCTTTCATTAGAATCATTGAAAGAATGCATAAATAAATTTGTAAAATTCAATTTTGTACATCCGTATTTTAATAAAGAAATATCATTGCTTGCCGATTACATAAAACTGTATCCTACTATGTCTGAAAGAAATATTTGGCTTTATATGGATCGTCATGATAAAGCAGATGACAACGCCGAGCATTTATTCAGATATAGTGCCGCTATAAATGATGGAGTGGAAAGATACTTTGTTGTCGGCAAAAATTCTCCCGATAAGAAACGCTTGAAGAGATACGGTAATGTTATTGATTATGGTTCTCGTGAGCATAAACTTCTGGCTCTTTTTGCAAGTAAATATATCACATCAAACTTTGACTTTTTACGTCAGTATCCTTTTGGAGAAAAAGATAAAATCGAAATATTCCAGGGCCTTGTTAAAAGCCAGTTTATATTCTTACAGCACGGCATCACAAAAGATGATATGTCACGATATTTTGATCGACTTATTAAAAACTTTAAATTACTTATAACAGCCAATCCTAATGAGTACAAATCAATAATAGATACTGAAAGTTATGGTTACACCGAAGAGCAAGTTAAGCTTACCGGTTTTGCGAGATATGATAATTTGTATGATTCGCGCAAAAAGCAGATAGTATTTATGCCAACTTGGCGTAATACACTTTTGTCAACAAGTGAACTCAATTATCAATACAACGAGGCTTTTAAATATACTGATTATTTTAAAGTTCTTTCAGAATTTATTAACGATACAAAACTTATCGAAGCTACAAAAGAACATGGTTATGAGTTAGTGTTTAGACCTCACCCAAATGTATATGCGCAAGTGAAAGATTTCAAACTTAATAAACGTGTCAAGTTATCACCGTTTAAAACATCTTACCAGAAAATTTTTGCGGATGCTTCTCTGATAATTACAGATTATTCATCGGCGATATTTGACTATGCTTATTTGAAAAAACCTGTACTGTATTATCATTTTGATGAAGGTCAGTACGACAAAGGGTACTTTGATTATGAAACAATGGGATTTGGTGAAATTGCGAAAAACAAAGATAACTTGGTATCTTTGGTGATCGAATATATGAAATCGTCTTGCGAAATGAAAGAAAAGTATATAAACAGAGTTGATGAGTTCTTTACATACAAGGATGCAAACAACTGTAAAAGAATTCATGATGAAATAAGCAAGCTATGATTAGTAAACAAAAACAGCGACACCTCACGGTGACGCTGTTTTTGTTTTATATTTATGCTTTTTTGACTTTGACAGATTGTACTATAAGGTCGTTTTCGTTTAGAATATGTTCTTGATTATAATACTGTTGTTTAACCACGTACTCAGCTTCTTCTTTGTTAGGAGCTTTTGCTTGTACTGTCCTTTGAAGTACTTCAGTAATAATAACATCATATTCTTTTTTCATAATAATTCCTCCATTATGCTATAAATTTTAGTTTGGTTTGTCCCTTTACTTTACGAACTGCTAACTCTTGTCCTTGCATTTGGAGCATTGCATAATCGCTATTCAGATCATCAAGCTGACGTTGAAGGATTTGTTCATAGGTTCATTTCACCTACAATCAAAAGGTTATACAGAAAACCGACCATTGCCGTAGCCGCAGTCAAATTTGCCGTTACCGATTGAGGCGCCGAGGCAGTTCGCTCAGCACAGGATAATTCCGAGGGGAATTTATCTTCCTCTTTAAGAACATCCGGATAGAGAGAGCCTATCGGCTTGTAGGTGGTTTTACCGTTTTGTCTGACACCGCACACAACCTGTCCTGTATGCTCGCCGTTTCCTGAGTCGATATAGATTAAGTCCTTTTGTTTGTTAAAAACACGGTGGCACATTTGTCTGGATTTATTGTTATCAACGCATCCAAGCAAAATGACTTTTTGTGTTTCGGGCACTCCGGAATACGGTCTTGCAGTGAAGTCAGGTGAGGTTAGTCTGAAAAGTTCCGCATCGTTTTCAATGAAATCGGGTTTGTATTCACACTCAATACCAAAAGCAGCTGAATATCGTTCCGCTTGTACTTGAGCATTGTTTCTGCCGATATCCTGTTCAACGAAATTCTGTCGAATAAGGTTCTTTTCTTCAACGACGTCGCCATCGCATACGATAACGCGGACATCACGGTGAGATGCATAGCCCAAACGGTATAGATGCGGTATTACATATCTGCCCGTACCGCCTGCGCCGATAACCACAATCTTAACGGGAGCCGTACTTGAATATCTCATACTTTTGCTCCCACTCGCCAAAAGCGGAATTGTGATTTTTGTTTTGGTGCAGGTAGTGCTAATACATCTTCAGGTTTCGGTAGTTCAATCTTTTCATCCCAGATCTTCGGATGAGGAAAAGAAGTGGACTTGATATCGAACACGTCTGCAGGTTCTACGGGAATGAATTTCCCACCGCAGCTTGCTCTTACCGTAATATCCGGCAATACCTTATCCAATCTGCCCATAACGGCATAAAGGCGTGTAGGCTTTTCGTCATCGTCATCAATCGAGGAAAACTTTGCAGGCATTGTGTTATGAGAATGGATATCCATAACGTGAATCATATGCTCAGGATATTCTTCTTCCATAACCGAATCAACGCTTACGTGGGTTAGCTTTTGTTTTGGTACCCAACGGTGTATTTGTTTTGTCTTGTATCATAAAGGATATGTACCAATGCCTCCAACTCGTATCTTTCCGACAGTCCTGCAAAGAAATCCAATATAAAGAGCAACAAGTGCATAGGAATTTTAGGGACAGTCATTTGAAAGCCGGGAGTAACCGGTGGGAACTCAGGCAGAATATCTGCCTGAGCCGTAAAGATCCCAACGGGTGTTTTTCGCATCTGGTAGAGCCTCCCGTCCGAAGACGGGAGGAGGACAATAGCCTTATCACTTTGACGGGCTTCTACAGCAGTTGTGCAAAATTCCTTATACGAAGATAACGGAATCACTTCGCCCTTGCTTTGTGCCTTGATACGCGGCTTAACGATGCATTCGGGGTTCTTGTCGGCATCGGTTTTACCTTTCTTGATACCATCTAAGAACTTCTTGGATTTTTCGATTTCCGCCTTGATTTCGTAAACCTTGTCGGAGCCGGGGTTATTGATGGTTTTGCTTTCCTTACCATAGGTAACGGTCCACTCAACCTTTTTACTCTCGGCAAGTTCCGGGAAGTCACTTTCGTACTTTTCACGGAGATCCTCAAAGGTGCAATCACGGTCGGTAATCGGTTCTTTCGCCTTACCGTAATTAAATACGGCATCACGTGCCATACAGGTTTCTACCAAGCGACTTTCGCTATGCGCTTTTGCCGTAGCAAGAGCAGCAGTGAACGGATCAGCCGCATCGGCAATTGTCTGTTGCGCGGGTGTTTCGGCGGGGGGATTTGCGGCAACGGGTGCCTGGGCAACCGGTGCAGATACAACGGGAGGTTGAACTACAGGGGGCTGCATAACAGGTGCTTGTGCCAGCGGTGTTTGTGCTACTGCTGCTTCAAACAACGAGCCCTGCGGTGCAACGGGCGCTGATGCAGGATTCTGCACAGGCTGTTGTACCGGTATCGGTGCTGTCTGTTGCACAGTCGGCTGCACAAACTGAGGTTGGGGTTGCATCTGCGGTGCCTGAGCAGGAACTACGGGCTGAACTGCAGGTGCTTGGGGTTGAGCCGAGGCGTTTTGAACAAACGATTCGGGTACGGGTGTGGTAAACGGAAGGTCAGCAAACGCATCTGTCCCGTTTTCCTCCATTTCCAAAAAGTCGTTCAAGGGGTTTTTGTTTTCGCTCATGATTTTGGGTCGTCCTTTCTGTTTTTTATTTGTAAAACAAAAAAAGACCGGCCCATCTCCGTAGAGTTGAGCCGGTCAATTCTTGTAATTACCGATTGGATTTATTCATTTGTTTTTTCTTTACAGAAACAAAAAGGCGGAATTATCCCGTTAAAGATAATTCCGACCTAGTACATCAAACCTTGCCCCAAAAGGGGACTTCAATCAAACCTAAGAACACTTATATTATACAGGCAATTCACTCCTTTGTCAACACCCTATAATTCTTAGATTATTCCGAACAAAAATAAATCTTCAAAAACCGCCTCTAAAACTTGACAAGGCAAAAATGGCTGCTTATAATGAAGATGTCCTTTTTAAAGGGGTGTCGCTAAGGGGTTGGCGGCGCCCCTTATATTTTTGCAAAATGCCGATTTCGGAATAAACTTGTAGAAAATAGAAACTAAATGCCGATTTAGGCATTTAGAGTTGACTTTGCGAAAATAATATTGTATAATGGTTTTGCAAAGAATACGTTGTATAGGAGGTAATTAAATGGTACAACGCAATGAGTATTTAGATCAATTAAAAAAATGGAAAGATGAGCAAGTTATCAAAGTAATTACCGGTATTCGTAGATGCGGTAAATCTACACTGCTTGAATTATACCAAGATTACTTAAAATCTTTAGGTGTAACTGATGACCAGATAATCTCTATCAACTTTGAAGAATTAGAATATGAAGAGCTTTTGGATTATAAAGCTCTGTATAACTATGTAAAGGAACGATTGCATAAAACTAAAACCACTTATGTATTCCTCGATGAAATACAGCAGGTTGAAAATTTCCAGAAAGCAGTTGACAGTCTTTACGTTAAAAAGAATATTGATGTTTATATCACCGGTTCTAATGCCTATTTGCTGTCTGGAGAATTGGCAACCTTGCTTTCAGGAAGATATGTAGAGATAAATATGCTCCCGCTTTCATTTGCAGAGTTCTGTCAGCTTAAAGCAGATGGTGATAAAGATGCCCTATTTGCAGAGTATATGAAAAATGGCGGTCTTCCTTATGTTACGACTCTTGGAAATGATAGCGATAAAGTAGATACCTACCTTGAAGGCATCTATAATACCATAATCGTTAAGGATGTAGAAGAAAGACAAAAGCGCAAAGAAACCGATCCTAACAAGCGTAAGGTTACGGATATCGCTTTGCTTAAAAATATATCCAAATTCCTTGCAAGTTCTATTGGCAGTCCTATATCCGTCAAGAGTATAGCAGACTATGTAACATCAAGCGGCAGAAAGACATCACAGAATACTGTTGACGATTACGTTCAGGCGTTAGTTGAGCCTTATATATTCTATCCCGCAGAGAGATATGATGTACTTGGTAAGCAACTTTTGAAAAAGAATCAAAAAATGTATATCGTTGACCTTGGTTTGCGCAGACATTTACTTGCAAGACAAAAGTATGATTTAGGATTTTCTTTGGAAAACATAATCTACTTTGAGTTGTTACGCAGAGGCTATAGTGTAAATATAGGAAAAGTTGGTGTAACAGAAATAGATTTTGTTGCAAGAAAGAATGACGATGTTCTATATTATCAGGTTACGGCCTCAATGGTAGAAGAATCTACCTTTGAAAGAGAAATGGCACCACTTAAAAGCATAACTGATAATTACCCGAAAATAGTAATAACGCTTGACCGTTTTACGCTTGGCAACTATGAAGGCATCGAGGTTGTAAACGCTGTTGATTGGCTGTTAAATAAATAATATTTGGAGTAATAAATGTTATGGATAGTCAAATTGAGTGGCAAAGATTATCACCTGAAGAGAAAAAGTTACAGTTATTCCTGAATCAGAAAAAAACTTTGGATTTGTTTCTCGAAAAAAATGCAATTTCTCAAGCACAATATGATAAAAGTCTTGGTGACTTAAAAGAGAAAATGGATATCCATCTATAAAAGACACCCTGCTTGCATCCATTGCGGATACAGGCAGGGTGTTTGGTTTTATGGACTTATGTGTTTTTCTTTGCGGATTACTGTTCTGTTTTTATCGACGTGATGATACCAAATAGGCTTGTTCTTAACTTCCTTTTTAACATCACGCTTGTGCCGTTTCAAACTCTCTTCGTTTGTAACAATATAACATTCACCTTCAACGGTATAACTACCATCGGGATTTTCTTCAATAAAGAAGAAACGCTCGTTGTTGTTGCCATATAAAGGCATCAACAGAAAGTAAAAATCGCCGCCGAATTTCTCATCGAAATCCTTTGCAAGATAATAGCCGGTATTGGTAATGTAGGATTTGCGTTTCATTGAACCACTACCCATATTATCCCTCCTTGCTATTGCATATCTCAACAGGAACCTGAAACCACCGATAACTTTTAATCGGCTGAAGGTTTTCATCGGTATCGCAACAGTCAACAAGAACTATCGGAACGCCTGCTGACAACGCTAAATGCACATCTGCAAGATCATAACTGACAGATGGAATGGAAAATAACAAAGATTTTATTCAGCAAAACAATCACGAACTAACGCAAGAGCAAAGCTACAAAGTAGAAGATATTTTATTTGTTGTAGAGCCTATATTCAAAGAAGACGATTCAAAGACTCTAACTACTGCTTTATTTTCGCTAATGCGTGATGAAGTGGATGATATGTAACATCCTCGTGTGCAGCCGCAGTACAACTCAAGATACTGTTTATTTGACTGCGGAAAGGAGGTTACATGAGACAGTCAAATAATAAATATAGCCGAGAAAAAACGGCATTTATATATGTTCGTCTATCTCGCGACGATGAGTTGGAAGGTGAAAGCTACAGTATCAGCAACCA
>CALXGU010000004.1 GCA_944387905.1 uncultured Clostridia bacterium | reverse complement strand
CATGGTACCCGTTGTCATATCCCGCATCAAATGTAAGATACAGCACAGGACTGTCTGCAGAGCCCATATAAATGGTATCATAGTCATCTATAAAATCCGCCTCAGGTAAGACCTGCGGCTGACTGTTGTCATCCGTAGGCTTGAAATACCAGTCATAAGGTGCCGCTGCGCCTGTATTTGCAAATACAAGAAAGGGAAAAGCGGCTATTACTACCGGCATTATTATGAATGCCAAAAATCTTTTATACAGTTTTTCCATAATCGTACCTCCGTTTTCACGATTAGTTTACTGTAATTTTATAGATTTTAAACATGGCAAATCGGGTAAAACAAGTAAATTTATGAATTTATCATTTTTTGATTTTTTTGCAAATGTAATACATTCTCCGGCGCTTATTACAACCGTAATACTGACGCTCGGAGTAATTTTTGTCAATGGCTGGACTGATGCTCCCAACGCCATCACCAGCTGCGTATGCAGCAATACTCTGTCCATGAAAAAAGCAGTTTTTTTGGCTGCCGTTTGCAATTTTCTAGGTACTGTTTTAATGACATATATAAACAGCTCTGTGGCGTACAATATTTTTTCATGCGCTGACTTTTCCGGTTCCGATAACGGACGTACTGCTCTAAGCTGCGCACTTGTATCAGTAATAATATTGGCAGTGGGCGCGTGGATCATGGGTATACCGACAAGTGAATCTCATGCCATTATATGCTCTCTTATAGGTTCGGCTGTCGCTTGCGGAGCAAAAATACACACAAGAGTGATCATCTTTACTTTTTTTGGACTGATACTCTCCGTTTCAGGCGGATTTATTGCAGGATATTTCATTTACAGATCAATGCGCTATAAAAACTACAGCCAAAAACGCCTGCGGCATTTGCAGATACTGGGAGCAACACTGATGTCGTTCATGCACGGAGCACAGGACGGCCAGAAGTTTATCAGCATTTTTCTTGTAGCTATAAGCCTCAGCGTTAAAGGCGCAGGGTTCGATATACCTGTTTGGGCAGCTTTGCTCTGTTCTTCTGCAATGGCTCTGGGCACTGCATTAGGCGGAAAAAGAATTATTTTCAATATCGGTCGTAAAATGACAAACTTGGATCTGAAACAGGGTGTATCAGCTGATATCGCAGGCAGCATCAGTCTTTTTATGTCCACATGCCTGGGAATGCCGGTCAGCACAACTCACGCCAAGACCTCAGCTATTATGGGCTGCGGATATGCAGACTCTTCGCTTGACTGGCATACCGCTCGGAAGCTTTTATACGCCTGGGTCATAACCTTTCCGGCATGCTTTATAATGGGTTATATTTTTACTGCGATTTCAATATGAAATAATGCGGCGCCGTATATTATACGGCGCCGCATTATTTTAACTGTACGCGCGGTTCTGATATTTTTTTATCAATTTTCTGTCATACCGCCGCCGAAACCGCTCTGATCATTACCGCCCGCCGCGTTCAATCCGTCATCGGATGAGGTTATATCAATATCTCCGCCCTGAATATCTATCGTAAGACCTTCTATTCCTTCATAGCTTTCTTTTACAAGTATATTTCCGGACACTATCGTAACATTCATATCCGCATGTATTGCGTCATCTCCCGTACTCAGATCCAGCTGAGAGCCGTTTATTTCGATACTTCCGTTCGAGTGAACGCTGTCATCTGCGGAATCTATAACGATATTCCCCCCGTTTATGATTACGCTCTGTGTACCTTTTATTCCTTTTGTGCTGACTGTATCGGTATCATTTGATGTATCTGTCTGATAAAAATCAAAACCCTTTCCAAAATAATCATTTGTTTTTTGTGATACATTTTCAGTCCCGCCGCCGCTTTTCAGCTCTATATCCCCGCCGTCTATCTGAACAACTGTCTGTGCGTCTATGTCGTCTCCGGCACTTTCAACAGTTATATCACCTGATTCTATATATACATATCCTAAATCCGTATCATCGGTATTTTCCGAATGTATCCCGTCCTTGCCTGCATTGAGATTCAAAACCGCGTCTTTGATTTTTACACTATCCTTGCCTGCAAGCGCGTGTTTTGACACGTAACGGACAATTCTGCACCGCATACCGCAAGCTCATCCTTTGAAACAATACTATGACCGTATACGGCGTCTATCTCCAATTCACCGCTGCCGTTTATTGTTAAGTCCTCCTTGGAAAATATAGCCGCATCTATATTATTTTCGTCAATAGCGACATAGTCTCCGGTCACAGACAGACGGTTTGTACTTTCCGGCTTCAATGTGATAAACACCTTATCGGCGGTTTTTATATAAACGGGAGCAGATGATAAGTTGGTTATGTCAACACCGCTCAATACAAGCTGTATCTTGTCTGTCTTATCCGCGTCGACCGTTATTTGTCCGTCACTCAGTGTGCCGCTTATATATACGTACCCTCGTCTTTGATTGTAACGGTATCGCCTGCTATCAAAAGCGTATTGCAGCTGCTTTTGATATTTCCATCGGCAAGCTGTATTTCAAAGCCGTCATCATATTCAAAATCAATATCCCTGTCAGAAAACATTTCAGCTGCATCTAAAGATACTGACCGCGTTTGTACGGCATCCACTGCTGAATTCTTTACTATGCCCGCATCCGTACTTTTTTCAATTGCACAGCCTGCGATCATTGCTGCAAGGAAAAATGCACACAAAACTGAGATTATACGTTTTATTCCGCCGTTCATACAACCACCATTAATATTTAAATTTATAATTATATTATAGCCGGCAGAAATGAACATTTATTTAATATAAATCAAACATTTGTTTCCAAAAATAAAACAGCGCCGTTCAGGCGCTGTTTTATACTGTTATATTCTGTTTAAAAAATCAACTATTATCTGGAGAGCATCGTCTTCTGAGATCTTGGAAAGATTAAACACTATATCATAATTGTTTATATCTCCCCACTCTCTGTTGGTATAATAGTTATAATAGCTGCGGCGTTTCTTGTCGGCTCTGGACACTATTTTTTTGGCTTCAGCCTCGGTTACATTCTGCTCGCTTATGACACGCTTTACCCTGTCTTCTGTCTCTCCGCGAAGAAATATATTATAGCAGTTTTTATTGTTTCTCAGGATATAATCCGAACAACGTCCCACAAAAACACAGTTGCCGTTTGCGGCCATGTCACGTATGATATCTGCCTGGATCTTATAAATCTTGTCATCTGTCAAAACGTCGTCAAGCTTAACATACGCACCGCGTGAAGAATACATTCCCATTACGACAGAGTACAATATACTGTTTGTAGGCTTTTTTTCTACATCTTCAAAATGTTCCTCGTGGATACCGCTTTTTTGAGATGCTAAAGATATTATCTCCCTGTCATAAAATTTAAATCCCATTTTTTCGGCAAGGTCTTTTGCAAGCTCATCCGCTCCGCAATACGCCTGACGGCTTATAGTAATTATTACTCCGTCTTTCATGAAAATTCTCCTTTCTTGTTTGTAAAAAATTTTTATAAGCTATTCTATTGAGAAAATATAATGATATACAGGCTGACCGCCCTCAAGTACTATCACCTCGGCGTCAGGTGCCAGGCTCCCTATCAGCTTACCGATCTTTTCCGCTTCGTCTGCCTTGACATTTTCGCCATAGTAAATATTTATAAATTCCCCGCCGTCCTCAAGCAGCTGCTTAAACATCTCCGATACAAGCGTCTCCATTGAATCCTCTACATATGACACCTTACCTTCAACAAGTCCCAACAGCTGTCCTTCATGTATCTCTTTACCGTCAAATTCGCTGTCGCGTGCGGCATAAGTGACCTGTGCGGTTCGCACTGAACCTATCGACTCTGACATCATCTCTGCCGCCTGCTGCGGTTCGAGCGAATCGTCAAAATTGAGAAGAGCTGTTATTCCCTGAGGTATTGTCTTTGTGCTGATCACAAACACGTTTCTGTCCGTCAGCTCTGCCGCCTGCTGCGCAGCCATTATTATATTTTTATTATTGGGCAGCACAAATACATTCTGTGCTGTTGTCTTTTCAACTGCGGCTACAATATCGTCTGTCGATGGATTCATCGTCTGTCCGCCCTCTACTACAACATCTACGCCCATATCCTTAAACAGATTAGCAAGTCCGGCTCCTGCCGCGACAGATACAAATCCGTATTTTTTATCTATTTTGGGCGCTTCGGCTTTTTTCTCTTTAAACTGCTCACGCATATTTTCTACTTTCATATTTACAAGAGAACCGAATCTGAGCGCTTCTTCAAACGCACGCCCCGGATGATTGGTATGAACATGAACCTTTATGATCTCGCCGTCATCTACCACTACAACACAGTCGCCGATAGATTCAAGATATTTCCTGAGCTCTCCTGAGTCGCTCTTCGGAGCACTGGATTCCTTGTTTACTATATACTCAGTGCAGTATGCGTAAACTATATCATCTTCACTTTCAAATATATTAAACTCGGAAAAATCAGTCGGTATCTCCTCTTGGACTTCACCGCTGCTTTCTATCGGTTTTCCGTCAAGACATGACAGCATACCCTCAAGTATAACTACAAGTCCCTTGCCGCCCGCATCTACTACATTTGCCTGTTTCAGCACAGGCAGCATTTCGGGAGTTTTTTCAAGGGTTTGCTTTGCCGTTTCAAGATAATATGCAAATGTATCACGCGCTGATCCGCTGTTTTGTGCGTATACAGCGGTATTTTCTGCAGCAACTCTTGCAACAGTCAAAATAGTTCCCTCTGTAGGCTTCATGACAGCACCGTATGCTGCCGACACGCCAGATGAAAACGCCTTGGCAAGCGCCTTTGAATCCGCGTTCTGCTGTCCGGCAAGACCTTTTGCTATTCCTCTAAACAACAGCGATAATATTACTCCGCTGTTTCCGCGTGCGCCCTTTAAAAGTGACGACGCAACTATATTCGCCGTTTCTGATATATCCTTATCATTTGTTGTACGCATAGTTTTGGCTGCCGCAGAAATGGTCAGTGACATGTTTGTGCCGGTATCACCGTCCGGAACAGGAAAAACATTAAGCGCATTTATTGAGTTTTTCTGATTTTCTATATTGTTTGCAGCGGATATCACCATATCCCTGAACATATTACCGGTTATCATTAATGTTTTGTCTCCTTAGTTTGTCTTCATTGCATCAATATACACGTTGACTTTTTTGACTCTGAATCCGGTCATCTTTTCAACGATATACTTTACCTCTTTTGCTATGCTTCCGGATATCGCGGGAAGATTTATGCCGTAGCAAACTATTATATGAACATCTATTATTAAATTATCACCGTCAGCTGTTACCTTGACGCCTTTATCATAGTTTTCCTTTTTCAAAAGCGAAACTATGCCTTCAGCTGTATTTTTAGCTGCCATTCCTACAACGCCGTAACAATTATTAATCACATGTCCTACTATATTGGCAAACACCGTCTGAGAGATTGTGATCTGACCGTTATGGTTTTTTATTTCCAACACCTTTAAGCTCCTCCTTTAACAGTGGTAGTTGCTCTTTACAATACCGTTTTTATTTTGATATTTTCATTATTAAAATGGTTATCTATTGTCATTATACCATTTTTCTCATATTTTACAACCTTTTTTTAAAAATAAGTACTGTGCGCGCCAAAAAGCGGACAATTTCTTGCCCGCTTTTTTATTTGAAAAATTTGTTTATCTTTTGAAAAAATGAAGTCTTTTTTTCAAGATTTTTATCAGTCAGAGTTTTTGCGAACTCAGAGAGAAGCTCTTTTTGCTTTGCCGTCAGATTTCTGGGTATCTCGACCGTAACGGTGACATACATATCACCTCTGCTCTTGCTTGATAGTCTGGGTATACCCTTGCCTTTAAATCTGAAAGTACTGTCTGTTTGGGTACCTTCCGGTATATTATATTTGATTTTCCCGTCCAGTGTAGGAACTGTCATCTCACAGCCGAGCGCCGCGTCAGTGAAGGAAATAGGGATTTCACAGTATATATCGTTTCCTCTTCTGTCAAAAATTTTATGCGCAGCTACAGCGACAGTGATATACACATCTCCTGAAGGTCCGCCGTTGCGGCCAGAATTCCCCTGTTCACGAAGTGTGAGCGTCTGACCGTTATCGATTCCCGCAGGTATTTTGACCTTTGTATGCTTATTTTCGGTAACGACACCGCCTTGACAGTCAGGACACGGAGTTTTTATGCGTTTGCCGGTGCCTGAACATGCAGGACATGTACGCTGAGACTGTACATTACCCAATATCGTACGCTGAACAGTTGATATAACGCCTCTGCCGCCGCACTGAGAGCATGTTTCAAACTCTGTAGCGTTCTTTGCGCCCGTGCCCTTACAGGATTTGCAGGTACAGCGCCTTGTATATCGTATCTCTTTTTCACAGCCGAACGCCGCTTCAGTAAACTCAATATTGACTCTCAGATGTATGTCCTCACCTTTTGTAGGAGCGTTGGCACGGCGAGTCGCTCCGCCCATTCCGCCGCCGAAAAATGTGTCAAAAATATCTCCGAAACCACCAAATCCGCCAAAATCTCCAAAGCCGCCGCCGGCACCTGTTCCTGCGCCGTATGACGGATCTACTCCCGCATGTCCGAACTGATCATAACGCGCTTTTTTGTCGGCGTCGGACAGTACGCTGTATGCTTCATTTACCTCTTTGAATTTGGCTTCCGCTTCTTTATCTCCCGGATTGAGATCCGGATGATATTTTTTCGCCATTTTTTTGAACGCGCGTTTTATCTCATCCTCGCTTGCGCCCTTGGATATTCCAAGCACTTCATAATAGTCTCTTTTTTCTGCCATATGTTTGACCTCTTGATAAGCGGCATATATTCCGCCTTATTATATAACCGTGCTTTGCCCTGCCGCAAATGCGGCAGGGCAGCCAGCTTTTAGTTATTTATTTTTTATCATCAGCATCGGTAAAGTCTGCATCATATACATTGCCGTTGTCCTGTGACGGCTGCTGCTGTTGCGCAGTATTTGCTTCTGCCTGCGGATTTGCCTGGGAATAAATCTTGGAGGAAAGCTCATACAGCTTACTCTGAAGCGCATCTGCCGCGGATTTGATTGCTCCGCTGTCTGTTCCTTTGAGCGCCTCCTTTACTTTTTCAACCTCCGTATTTACCGCTGCCTTATCTTCTGCTGTCAGCTTATCGCCGGCATCATTTATTGTCTTTTCAGTCTGATATACAAGCTGATCGGCATTGTTTCTGATTTCTATTTCTTCTTTCTTTTTAGCATCCTCGCCTGCGTAGTTTTCAGCATCTTTGACAGCTTTATCGATTTCATCTTTTGAAAGGTTTGTTGAAGCTGTTATTGTTATATTCTGCTGCTTTCCTGTGCCCATATCCTTAGCTGTGACATTTACTATACCGTTGGCGTCTATATCAAATGTCACCTCTATCTGAGGCACTCCGCGGGGTGCGGGCGCAATTCCGTCAAGTCTGAATCTGCCTAATGTCTTATTATCGGCAGCCATTTCCCGCTCACCCTGAAGTACATGTATCTCAACTGACGGCTGATTATCAGCGGCAGTGGAGAAAATCTGACTCTTTTTGGTAGGGATTGTAGTATTTCTCTCTATAAGCTTTGTGCAGATTCCGCCAAGAGTTTCAAGTCCCAGTGACAGCGGCGTTACATCCAGAAGTACTACGCCCTTTACATCTCCGCCGAGTACGCCGCCCTGTATGGCCGCGCCCATGGCAACGCACTCATCAGGATTAAGTCCTTTATGCGCTTCC
Organism: uncultured Clostridia bacterium; assembly: GCA_944387905.1. Lineage (GTDB taxonomy): Bacteria > Bacillota > Clostridia > Oscillospirales > QAKW01 > RGIG9041. The sequence continues at coordinate 15,389 of CALXGU010000004.1, read as the reverse complement.
TGTCCCATATATTTATTGATAGCGTCTACAACAGCCGGTATCCTTGTAGATCCTCCGACCAAAAGCACCTTGTTTATATCTGAGGGCTTGAGTCCCGCGTCTGACAGCGCCTGTTTTACCGGACCCATAGTCTTTTCCACAAGATCTTCTGTCATCTGGTTGAACTGTGCTCTCGTGAGCGTGAGATCAAGGTGTTTAGGTCCTGTTGCATCGGCTGTGATGAACGGAAGATTGATATTTGTGCTCATTACTCCGGACAGGTCTTTTTTAGCCTTTTCCGCAGCCTCTTTCAGTCTTTGATATGCCATGCTGTCCTGTTTCAAGTCTATACCGTTTGACGCCTTAAACTGATCTGCCATCCAGTTGATTATTTTATCATCAAAGTCGTCTCCGCCCAGACGGTTGTTACCGCTTGTGGCAAGAACTTCGCATACTCCATCGCCTATTTCCAGGATAGATACATCAAATGTACCGCCGCCCAGGTCATAAATCATTATTTTCTGTTCGCTTTCCTTGTCTACACCGTACGCAAGCGCCGCGGCTGTCGGCTCGTTTATTATTCTAAGCACTTCCAGACCCGCGATTTTACCCGCGTCCTTGGTTGCCTGCCGCTGTGAGTCACTGAAGTATGCCGGTACTGTTATTACTGCCTGCGTTACCTTTTCTCCCAAAAACGCTTCGGCATCTGTTTTTAGCTTCATCAATATAAATGCGGATATTTCTTCAGGCGAATACTTTTTGCCGTCTATTTCTATTCTTCTGTCAGAACCCATATCCCTTTTTATCGATATTACTGTCCTGTCAGGATTTGTAATTGCCTGGTTTTTTGCATTCTGGCCCACAAGGCGCTCGCCGTTTTTCGCAAATGCTACAACAGACGGCGTTGTACGCATACCCTCCGCATTGGCTATTACAGTAGGCTCTCCGCCTTCCATAACTGCCACACATGAATTTGTTGTTCCCAAATCAATTCCTATTATCTTGCTCATACTATATACCTCCGATTAATTAGCTACTTTCACGACCGCATGTCGTATTATTGTTTCATCTTTATATATATATCCCTTTTGGAATACTTCTACTATTTCATCTTCGCCGTATTGCTCATCTTCTATGTGCATTATGGCGTTATGCTTTTTCGGGTCGAATTTCTGTCCTTTACATTCCAACTCTTTGATTCCCAGGCTATCAAGCGATGTCAGCATCTGTTTATAGATCATGTCTATTCCGTTCCTGAACTCTTCATCGTTGCTCGGGCTCATAAGCGCGCGCTCAAAATTATCCAACACCGGCAATATCGCCAAAACTACCTTTGATATCCCGTCAAAAAACATACCGTCTTTTTCTTTCTGCGTACGTTTGCGGTAATTATCATACTCTGCAAGCATACGTAGATATGTGTCATTGAGCTGATTGAATTTTGTTTCAAACTCATTTTCCTTTTTCTTTTTAGCTGCCGCCTTTTTTTCTTTAGGCTGTTTTTGTTCTTCTTCATTTTCAGCAGGCGTTTGAGCAACTTCCTGCTGGTTTGTCTCTGTACTCGTTTGCTTATTCTCCGGCATTATTCTGCCCCCCTGTCTTTTAAATATCTCTCAATGCATTTCATAAAGTATTCAACCTGTGATACTGTTTTACCATAATCCATGCGTTTGGGTCCGAACAGACTGAATGTATACTCATTCCCGTCTCCGTTATATCTTCTCACTACAAGTCCCATATCGCTTAATGTATCGCCGCCTATTTCGCTTCCTATTATTATGTTCAGCATATTGTCCGGGTTTTTATTTAGTACCCCGTAGACCTGCTCTTCTTCACTCAAAAACGACATTACATTTTTTGCTTTATGAATCTCATAAAATTCCGGATATGACAGCATTTTTTCCTGCCCGCTTACAAATACATGCGGCTTTTTTATACTTGTCACTATATTTTTTATTACTCCGGCTATAAAATCCCAGTTGTTTTGCTTGCCGGCAAGCTCTTTTTCCAGCCTGTCTAGTGTTTGATCATCAAGATATCCGACGTTTGTATCTCCTATATAGCTGGCCAGTGTTTTGTTCAGCTCTTTTACCTCTTCGTCACTTGCAAGGAAATACAGCCTACAAAAACTGTTTTTTACAACACCGCTTTTTGTTATAACGATCAGGTTTATCATATCATCAGCCGACTTGACCACTTCCATTTTTATAATCCTGTCATCATCGTTATGCGATATTACAGCCGCGCTGGTATATCCCGTTATTTTTGAAAATGCCGATATTGCGGTTTTAAAAAATTCGTCTATACTCATGGTGCTGTTCTGTATTGCATTATCCAGACTCAGCGCCAGCTGTCTGTCCAGTTCTTTATGCGGCAGAAGATTGTCTACATAATATCTGTAGCCCGATTCAGTAGGTATCCGTCCAGCGGACGTATGCGGCTGTTTCAGATATCCCAGACGCTCTAACTCCGCCAAGTCATTTCGTACTGTGGCTGATGATATTTTCATATCCTCTTCCCGCTCAAGTATACCTTTACTCGATACCGGTTCTCCGTTTTCAATATATGTTTCAATTACAGATCTGAGTATTCGATTTAATCGTTCTTTCATTTGTTTCACCTGCAATTTGTTTTAGCACTCTTGGCCATTGAGTGCTAACGATTATAATTTAGCACTATTTTATCTCTTTGTCAATAGTTTTATTCAAAAAATAATTTTACTCTATTGACATTTAATATATTGTTAATATATACTAAAATCATAAGCATTAAAATATAAAAAGGAGGCCGCTGTATGGCAGAATTTACTTTTGAAATAACCGAGACTTTCGGAAAACTGCCGGTTAATTCCAATGGTTGGGCAAAAGCTCTTAACAAAGTGAGTTGGATGGGCAGAGATCCCAAGTATGATTTGAGAGAGTGGTCTCCGGATTGTTCCAAAATGAATAAAGGTATTTCTTTTACCGCTGAAGAGCTTTTGGCTTTACGTGACATTCTCAACAATATGGATATTAAGTAATTAATATAAAAACCGGGCTTGTATTTCAAGTCCGGTTTTTGTTTTTATTATTTTTTTAGCGCGATGAAGATATAAGCACACCGTTATTATAAATATCTTATATTATATTTCCCCATTTTCCGACTCAGTTTCATTTTCGTCGTCAAAATCATTTTCAAACATATAATTTGTACAGTCGAGCTTAGACTTTTTCTTTTTCAGATATTTCAATATAAATAATGTTGTCGCAACTGCGGCACTGATTCCGATCAACACAGAGCAAATTATGATTATATTATTTTTGTTTCTCATAAACATCCTCCTTATATAACATTTAATATATTATATATGAAAAAACCGCAAATTACAATACAATTTATTTTATTTTATCTTAAATCAAAATCAATATTCCAAAAATATCACAAACAATGTGTTTTTTCAGCGACTTATTTTTTTCTGAAAACTACTTTCAGCATTAAAAACAGACACAGCAGTTCATTAATAATTCCGCCTATTGTCATTGCTATATTTCCGTTGGATATTAAAACAAAAAATAATCCGATAAAAAGCTGGCGTGTAAACCACAGAACTGCGCTCACAAGTATGAATATAATAATATTTGTCAGCAAATTATAAATATTTGTTTTTTTTGATTTAAAAACAACAAATTTCATAAATATATAAAACAGAAGCGTCCATATACACCATGCAATCAATGCCGATTCATGATCAGAAAGACTTTGGCTGGCTAAAAGCAGCTCTTGTGCAAAATATCGTACTATTGTACACACAAATGCTGACACAAAGTACAACAGCAGCAGACGTCTGTTGGCATATACTCTATCTAATATATAGTCTATTTTATTATTTTTCTGTTTCAATTTTTTTCACTCTATAATTAATTATAACAATAAAAAACGCGGCGACTGCCGCGTTTTATTTTTTTAGTTCAGCGTGCTGGGATGATATTCTGCATAAACTTCTTCAACAGAAGTTTCAAAATCATAATCAAGCAGATAGTAGTTTACAAGATAGTTGCAAAAACGTCCGTAATCTTTTGTTTCAGTATTATCAATAGCTATATTGCCGGAAGCCACGTTATCTTCAAAATTGACAAGCATGAGCTTTGCAACATCGCAGTAATCTGATGCAGGAAGCTTCTCAGTTGCGGCTATATACTCTATATCGCTTGAGAGACCGTACAAAGTATCAAGCTCTTTTACAAGCTGGACATACTCTTTCTTTGCACTTTCCTTAAGAGCGTTGGCCATGTAAAGATGAAGGTTTTTACCGTTTTCGTTATAGAATACGGAGCTGAGTTCAAGATATGCGTTGAAATAACCGGAATAATTGATATAATAATCATCCGAATATTTTGTACAAACAAGAAATGCTATAAAGGATGCATCACCGTCATCAGTATATCCGCGCTGCACCGCCATCATCTTAGCTATCTGCATCGGCATTATAACCTCGGGATAATCAGTGTTGACGCAAAGTTCACCTGTAAACGGTGAATATATACTTGAAATTCTGAATTTTGAATAAATATCAGAGAACAAAAGTTCTTTTGCATTAAGAGCATTACCTGACAAACTCGGAATATCCTGAGCGGCATTATCAAAGGCCTCGGATATTTTTTCTGAAATCACATCAGTCGAACGGCCTTCGTTGGCATATTTAGATGAGCCGTACTTATTAAAAAATATATTTTCACTTCCATAATAAAGTGAATTATTTATTCCGTCAATAAGATAGAGCATAGTTTTGCTGAAGTCATAGTTTGTAACATTTTCGTCGGTATACTCCGTAGACTCTGACAGAGGATCGCGATATGTAAATACTCCGTAGCACATAGAAAACAAAATTGAGAATACTCCGGCTACTGCCAAAAGCGTGTAACCAAACTGAACCCACAGTCCGCCTTTGTGGAATTTACCCTTGACCTGAATAGTTCTTACTATTATAAATACCAAGTATGCAAATATACCCAAAGCTGCAGCGCATATAAGTATTTCAATCATTGAGATCGGGATTATACTAAAGAAAGATGCTATTCCGCCTGAAACACCTTTGAATGCTTGTGCAAGGCTTTTGCCTGCAACCAGATAAAGCACCAATCCTACTATACCGATTACTACAAACACCCATTTGATAATTGAAGTGACAAGCGGTTTCATAAGCAAAACCTTAAGCTTTTCTCCCATTGTCATATCAATTTCAGGATTTACCTTTTGATCATTAAGATCGTCAAGTTCAAGTTCTACCTCTGTTGAAGTATCGCTGAAATTGTCAACTGCTGAAGTTTCTTCAGAAGATACAGTTTTTTCTAAGTTTTCACTCATGAATAATCCTCCTTGAACGCTATATATATAATATACTATACTATTAATTCTAAAAGTTCAATAGTAAATTTTAATTTTTTAACAAAAAACAGCTTTAATTTATATTTTTTGTTCACTTTAAACATTTTTGATATAAAAATTTTGTGAAACTTTACTATTGCTTTTTCACTTCAAAAAGCACTCCGAGTGTATTAGGTCCGCAGTGGCTGGTAATGACACAGCCTGCGGTCGTCACAAGTAATTCTTCAAAGTTCACAAGGCTTTTGACTGTTTCTACCACCTGGTTTATTAAACTTTCATCGCATTTAGTATGTGTCACAAAAACACGACGGGTATTTATATTCGGAAGAGACAGCATATCCTCAGCATATTTTATAGATACTTTATCATACATGCCGCGGTATTTTCCGCCCATACCCATTTTGCCGTTTTTTACCTCTATTCTCGGCTTTATTTTAAGCAGGTTCGCGCCGAGTACAGCTACTGCTGAGCAGCGCCCGCCCATACGCAGATAATCAAGATTATCTATAACGAAACTGGCGCGCACCAGCGGAACATGCTCACGCACGAGCTTTGCGATCTCGGATGCCGGCAGACCCTGTTCCCTGTAATCCGCCGCATCAAGCACCAGCAGCCCCGATCCGGTCGATAAATTCATTGAATCCACTACATATACTCCGCCCAACTCCTGTGCCGCTATGACGGCATTCTGGTAGCTGGAGGACATATCGCTGGATATACTGAAATGAATGACCTCCATTCCTGCATCGGTATATTTTTTGAATATCTGCAAATAATCATCTACCGATGCCGCTGAGGTTTTCGGCAAAACGTTATTCTTTGCCACAAATTCATATATACCTTCCGGCTGTATCTCCCTGCCGTCGGCATATGACTTATCTCCCAAAATCGTATACAGGGGTATAACTGTTATATCATGCTTTTCAACCAGCTCAGGCGAAAGATCGCATGTGCTGTCAACCGTTATCTTTACTGCTGACATTTATTTTCTCCGATCAATTTTTATACAGGCAATAACCTTACAACTATAATTGTAAACAAATTCGCTTTTATTGTCAAGATATACAATAACTTAAATTATAATTGACTTTTGAAATAAAGCAGGGGTATAATAATATGGAAAATAAAAACGGAGGAATATTATCATGTTAGTTTCTGCAAAAGATATGATGAAAAAAGCATACGAGGGTCACTATGCTGTCGGACAGTTCAATATCAACAATCTTGAATGGACAAAAGCGATTCTTCTGACAGCTCAGGAAAACAACTCTCCTGTTATTCTCGGTGTTTCGGAAGGCGCCGGGAAATATATGTGCGGTTATAATACCGTTGTAGGCATGGTAAAAGGCATGATCGAGACTCTCGGAATCACGGTTCCGGTCGCGCTGCATCTTGATCACGGTTCATATGAAGGCGCCAAAGCCGTTATCAGAGACGGTTTCTCTTCGGTCATGTTTGACGGATCTCACTACGGCATTGAAGAAAATATCGAAAAGACAAAGGAAATCATCGCACTTGCGCAGCAGAAAGGTCTGTCTGTAGAGGCTGAGGTCGGCGCTATCGGAGGCGAAGAGGACGGTGTTGTCGGCAAAGGCGAAGTTGCTGACGCTGATGAATGCAAGCTTATTGCGGATCTGGGCGTTACAATGCTTGCTGCCGGTATCGGAAACATTCACGGTAAATATCCGGCCAACTGGGCAGGTCTTGATTTTGACGCTCTCAAGCTCATATCCGAAAAGACAAACGGCATGCCGCTTGTTCTGCACGGCGGTACCGGTATACCTGCAGATATGATCAAAAAGGCTATCTCGATGGGCGTTGCCAAAATAAATGTCAACACCGAATGTCAGCTCGCTTTTGCGGAGGCTACTAGAAAATATATCGAAGCGGGCAAGGATCTTGAGGGCAAAGGCTTTGACCCCAGAAAGCTTCTCGCTCCCGGCTTTGAAGCCATCAAAGCGACAGTCAAGGAAAAAATGGAACTTTTCGGTTCCGTAAACCGCGCATAAGAAAGCGGTTATATCCGTACGTTTTCTGCAAAGTTTATCTTATAAAACCGGGGCACCGCTGTTTTGGGCGGTGTCCTGTTGAATTTTTTGAGTTTTTAAAGGTGCTGTATGAGTACGACAAACAAATACCTTGCTTGTGAGCAAAAAATAATATTTGCGCTTCTTATGATGAGTGCCGGAATGATGGGAGGGTATACCTATACCGTACGCGGAGGAGTATTCTGCAACGCTCAGACTGCAAATGTCGTTTTGATGTCCATCGCTTTCGGTCAGGGCAGATTTACCGACGGACTGTATTTTCTCATTCCCATATCCGCATATATGCTGGGAGCGTTTATATCCGAAGCTCTGCCTGTACCGATAAAAAAGCTGAGATTTCTGCGCTGGGATACATATCTTATTATTTTTGAATTTACTGTACTGCTGATCATCGGATTCATACCTCTGAGCGCCCCCAATCAGATAACGCAGGTAGTGATAAATTTTATCGCATCCATGCAGTATAATACTTTCAGACGCGCCCAGGGCGTTCCCATGGCGACCACATTCTGCACAAATCACATACGTCAGATCGGAGTCGCAGCGGCAAAATTACTCAGGAAAAAGGATACAGAGGCATTAAAGCGCGGCCTTACTCATCTGGCAATGATATGCTGTTTCTTTGCAGGCGGCGCCGCTGTGGCAGTGTTGAGCGGTTACATTCCCGAAAAATCCATCTGGCTTGCTTTAGTGCCGATGTTTATAGTGCTTATGCGTCTGGCATACGCCGATATGCGCAGCGAGCATGATCTGCTAGGACTCAAGCCTGAAGGTCATTGATATTTATTATCCTGAAAGCCATTGAATATTATAAAGAAACGACGCGGTATCTGCCGCGTCGTTTTTATATTATTTTTCTTTTACAAAATGCCACATTACAGAGTACGGATCACGCTCGCTGGTTTTGACTGTTATTCCTTTTGCAAGCGCACTGCCTTCAAAAACCTGTCCGCTCACCGTATCCCTATACATTGCACCGATATCCGCCTCAGGCAGCGCAAGCGCAAGTCTGACCGGACTTTCCCCGTAGCTCTGTTCAAAGCTTAAAAGGAATTCGGCATAATCGCTGTCCGTGAAATAATACGCGTAATAATTGCTGTCAAACGGACTCAGTATACGATGAAATTCACCCTTGAGTATGAGATGTTCATACTCACGGTATTTTTCGACCTGCTCTTTTACCGTGCTTTTTATAGCGTCGCTCGCATTTGGAAGATGCATTTCATACCCAAGCGCGCCGTTGAGCGCAACATGCCAGCGGTATCTGAGCTCATCCGGATTTTCACATATGTTTTTCGGGTTTGAGACGTGACAGCTCATCACGCATGTCGGGTATGCAAGCGTGGATGAGTACTGTATTTTCATGCGCTTTTTAGGCCATGTATTGTCACTGGTCCATATCTGAGTCGAATACTTCATCATTCCAAGATCATATCTGCCGCCGCCTCCGGAACAGTTTTCTATCATGGCATCCGGGAAATGCTCTGCAAACCATCTGTACAGATCATAAACACCAAGCATATACCTGTATGAGGTTTCGCCCTGTCTTTCCGGTGCAAGCGCGGGAGAGCCGACCTGTGACATATGTCTGTTCATATCCCATTTGAAATAGTCTATGCCCACTCCGTCAAAAGCCTTGGCAAACGAGTCCTTAAGATATTTCAAGACCTTCGGGTTTGACATATCCAGCACAAGCTGATTTCTGGAAAGCATGCTCTCTCTGCCGCGGCACTGTATGCACCAGTCGGGATGGGCCCTGTAAAGATCGCTGTCGGGATTTACCATTTCAGGTTCTATCCAGATGCCGAATTTTATACCGTATGCCTTTACATTGTCCGCAAAGGATTTGAGTCCGTTTTTAAACTTTTCGGCGTTTGCGTACCAGTCTCCCAGTCCCGCTCTGTCATTATTTCTCGCGCCGAACCAGCCGTCGTCCATAACAAGCATGTCTATGCCGGCGTCCGCGGCAGACTTTGCAAATCTAAGCATTTCCTTTTCGTCTATATTGAAATAGCATGCCTCCCAGGTATTGAGCACGACAGGCCGCCTTTCAAACGGCTCGGGCGGTAAAATATGCTTACGCACAAACCGATGAAAATTTGAGGACATACCTCCCAGGCCGCATGATGAATATGTCATGACGGCTTCAGGCGAAATAAAGCTTTGACCGCTCTCCAAAAGCCATGTGAAATTCTCGCTGCCGAGTCCTATCTGAACGCGGGTGCCGCAGGTCTGGTCCACCTCGACCTCATCAAGAAAATCGCCGCTGTATACAAAATTAAAGCCGTATACATCACCGCTGCGTTCCGCAGCGCCTTTGCTGCACAGTGCTATAAACGGATTATACTGATGACTCGACGCTCCGCGGCGGCTCATTACGCTCTGAACGCCGTGGAAAAGCGGCACGCGCTGAAAACTGCGTTCTGCATTATGCGCGCCGTATAGACTTATCATGTCATACTCGCATGACGGGAGATCAAGCATCAGACTCATCAGCTTTTCTATCTTAACGTCGCTGCCGCTCTTATTTTCTATACGCACATACCTTGAAATTACATTTTCCTTTTCAAATACCGTATAATACAGCTGCATTTCACATCCGCTTACCGAATCCTCAAGTGTGAGTTCAAGTGTCTGTGTGCTTTTATCCGCAGATGCAAACGGCAGTCCGTCAATCTCGCGTCTGCCGTCAAAGATACGGTGGGATCTATATGTAAAATGAGTGACGCTGTCACCGTTTTTATTTTGTATGCGCAGCGGAGTTATACGAAAATCTCCGCAGCCGAAATAGGAGTACTCCGACATACCTACATCAGGACTGTATTCCGTGCCGTAGCTTTCAAAATACGGAGAAAACGACTTATACGGATTTACATAGTTCATACCGCTCAAGTCCGTTTTGGCGCCGTAGTACAGATGCACAGGAAATCTGCCGTATAAGATCTGCATGACGTAACAGCTGTTTTCCGTCTCCAAAATGAACTTTTTTTCATCTTCGATGTATTTTACAGACATTATTTTCACCTCACTCTTTATTTGCAACACAAGTATATCAGAAAATAACAGATATGTAAATATTTCTAGTATGACCAAATCAAAAAAAATGTCCGTACGCCAAAGCATACAGACATTTTTATTCATACCGGCAAACAGAGCCGTATTTTCAACAACTGCGAAAGGTCATTTTTTATTGCCTATAAATTTAAGAGCCCCGGTCGGACATGCGTCAACGCACGCAAGGCAGTCCGCACAGCCGCTGATAACAGAGCTGTCCCTGAACTCAGGCCTGATAACGGTTTTGAATCCGCGGTCGACAAGTCCCAGTATGCCCTTGCCTGCTACTTCCCTGCACTCGCGCACGCAAAGATTACATAAAATGCATTTGCCCTGATTGCGCTCTATGACCTCAAGCTTGCGCTCAACATAACAGGTGTGCTTTTCTCCGGCAAACCTGTCCGGATCAAGCTCGTACATATTGGCGTATTTTATAAGCTTACAGTCTTTATAGTCATGACACCCGCATTCCAGACAGCGCTTTGCCTCTGCTACGGCGTCCGCGTCTGAGAATCCGAGATTGACCTCTTTAAAATCATGCTTTCTCTGCTGTGCAGGGCGCACCGGCATTTTTACGCGCGCAGATTTTTCAAACCTTGTAAAGTCGATATCGTCCGTATCACGCTCTGACACATACGGCTTTCTGTATGGAATGTCCATACCGCAGAGATACCCGTCTATCACCATAGCCGCCTTGTTAGCCTCGCCTATAGCGGCTATCGCTATAGACGCGCCGCGGTTAGTAGCATCGCCTACCGCAAACACTCCGGGCAGCGATGTCGCAAAGGTGCGCTCGTCTGCGCTTATTATCCCGCGTTTGTTGAGTTCCAGCTCCTCAAAGCCGCTTACGTTTACCTTCTGTCCGATAGCACAGATAACGCTGTCGACGCTCAGCGTTTCAAACTCGCCCTCTACCGGAACAGGCGAACGTCTGCCGCTCGCGTCCGGTTCTCCCAGCTCCATGACCTGAAGTCTGACTTTTGTGACCTTGCCGTTTTCGCCGATGATACAGTCTGGATTTGTGAGAAACTTAAAAACAACGCCCTCTTCTGTGGCCTCATCTATTTCTATATCCTCAGCCGGCATCTCGTCTCTTGTACGGCGGTAAATCACGTATACTTTTTCCGCTCCTGCGCGCACAGCGGTACGGCAGGCGTCCATAGCGGTATTGCCACCGCCGACGACCGCAACTGATTTGCCTATGCCTGTCGGCAGACCCAGCGCAATCTTGCGCAAAAATTCAATGCCGCCCATCACGCCGTCTAAATCCTCGCCTTCACAGCCAAGACCCATGTTTTTCCATGCGCCTATCGCCACTACAACAGCATCATGTCTGTCTCTGAGCTGAGCCAGCGTTATATCTGTTCCTATTTTGATATTGTTTTCCATCTTTACGCCGGCAGACCTGATCTCAGCGATCTCTTTGTCAAGTACAGACTTAGGCAGACGGTATTCGGGGATACCGTAACGCAGCATACCGCCCATTTGCGGCATTGCGTCATAAACCGTCACCGCGTGTCCGGCAAGCGCAAGAAAATACGCCGCCGTAAGACCGCCCGGCCCGCCGCCTATTATACCGACAGTCTTGCCGCTTGCAGGCTTTGGCTTGGGGAGCACGGGACTGTTTGAAGCCAGTACCTTATCCGCCGCATAGTATTTCAAAAACGCTATGGATATCGGCTCCTCAACATGCGCGCGGCGGCAGGCGGTCTCGCACGGATGCGGACATACCCTGCCTATAGACGCGGGCAGAGGTATCTTTTCCTTTATTATCTCAACGGCGTGTCTGTTGTCGCCCTGCGCGATTGCCTTGACATAGCCCTGGCAGTCGGTACCGGCAGGACAGTTTAACGAACACGGGCCCTTGCAGTCGCCCTCATGATCGCTCATCAGCAGCTCAAGCGCGATTTTACGCACCTTTACCACACGTTCGGATTCTGTATAGTATACCGCTCCGTCTGTCGCAACCGTTGAGCAGGCGCGCATCAGTTTGGGCGAATTCTCAGCCTCGACGACACATATCCCGCAGGCGCCGTATCGTTTTACATTATAGTGATGACAAAGCGTAGGAATGACTATGCCGTTTGCCGCAGCAATATTCAGTATTGTATCATTGCGGTTTCCCTGACACGCTTTGCCGTTTATCGTAACTGTGATCTTATCCATTCCAAATCTCCTTATCTGACCGTTATTGCGCCGAAACGGCAAAGAGTTACGCACTGTCCGCATTTTATGCACACATCTCTGTCAATTTCATGCGGCGCCTTGACCTGACCGGAAATAGCGTTGACAGGACACTTTTTGGCGCAGAGAGTACAGCCGCGGCATTTTTCTTTTTCTATCGTATAAGTGAGCAGATCACGGCATTCTCCTACGGGACAGCGCTTTTCTTTTATATGCGCTTCATACTCGTCGCGGAAATAGCGTATAGTCGACAAAACGGGATTGGGTGCAGTCTGTCCCAGTCCGCACAACGCACCGGATTTGACTCCGTCGCAAAGCTCCTCAAGCAGTTCTATATCCCCGTCTTTGCCCTCACCTTTCGTGATACGGTCAAGTATTTCGAGCAGACGCTTGGTGCCTATACGGCAGTGCACGCACTTCCCGCACGACTCTTTGGCAGTAAAATCCAAAAAGAATTTTGCCATGCCGACCATACATGTCGTGTCGTCCATGACGACCATACCGCCCGAACCCATAATGGCGCCTGTAGCGGCAAGTGCTTTATAGTCTATTACAGTGTCGAATTTGTCATACGGCACACAGCCGCCTGACGGGCCGCCCAGCTGAACCGCCTTGCATTTTCTGTCTCCGCGGATCCCGCCGCCGATATCATAAATAATATCGCGTATAGTCATTCCCATCGGCACCTCAACAAGGCCGCCGCGCTTGATTTTACCTGTCAGCGCAAATACCTTTGTGCCTTTGCTGTCTTTTGTGCCCATAGCGGCAAATTTCTCTCCGCCGTTTTGTATTATCCATGCAACATTGGCAAAAGTCTCGACGTTGTTTATATTGGAAGGCTGATCATTATATCCGCACTGTGCCGGAAACGGCGGTTTCAAACGCGGCATTCCGCGCTTGCCCTCAAGACTCTCTATGAGCGCCGTCTCCTCACCGCAGACGAAAGCGCCCGCTCCCGCTTTTATACGCATATCGCAGCAAAAGCCGGTGCCTAAAATGTTTTTGCCCAAATATCCTTTTGCCCGCGCCTGCTCTATTGCCTTCTCAAGGCGCACGATCGCCAGCGGATATTCCGCGCGCACATAAACTACCATTTCCGCAGCGCCTATAGCATAAGCGCCTATCAGCATGCCCTCTATAAGGTTATGAGGATCGCTCTCTATTACGGCACGATCCATAAATGCGCCCGGGTCGCCCTCATCCGCGTTGCAGATCAGGTACTTCGGCTCGCCGTTCGATTCACGCGCGGCGTTCCATTTGAACCAGGTCGGGAACCCCGCGCCGCCGCGGCCTGCAAGACCCGAAACTTTTATCTCATCTATTACCGCCTGCGGTGTCATTGAAAGTACCTTTTCAAGCGCTTTATATCCGCCCGCGTTTATGTACTGGTCTATATCGGTAGGATCTATAATACCGCAGTTGCGAAGAGCAATACGTGTCTGCTTATCTAGAAAGCTCTTGTCATCTTCGGTAATGGCAAGCCCTGACAGCTGTGTCAAATCGCCGCTTTTTACCGCCTGCACTATTGTCTGAGCGTCGCTTTCCTTTACACGCACAAGACGCAGAACAAGCTCTTCCCTGTCGTAGATATCAACGATAGGTTCCAGAAAGCACATGCCGATACAGCCGGTGATACCCAGCTCTATACCCGAGTTGAGCTTCTCAACAGCCTCGTATACTTTATGGGCTCCCGCCGCGATCCCGCAGCTGCCCTCGCCGACAACTATTCTCATTTGCCTGCCTCCTTCGCGTAAATTCCGTCTATTATCTCTATTGCCTTTTGAGGTGTAAGCGAACCGTATGTCTCACCGTTTATCATCATTACCGGAGACAGACTGCAGCAGCCCAGACATGCGACATTTTTGAGCGAAAACATCCCGTCGTCCGTCGTATCGCCGTCACTGATCCCCAGTCTTTGGCAAATGGCGCTCTCTATCCGTTCCGAGCCGTTTACATGGCATGCTGTGCCCTGACAGAGCATTATAAGATACTTGCCGACAGGCTTTAGCCGAAACTGAGTATAGAATGTCGCCACTCCCATGACCTCTGCCGGTGTGGTATCCATTTCCTGCGCTATATGATAAATGACGTCTGTCGGCAGATATCCGTATATTTCCTGCGCTTTCTGCAGCACTGTTATCAGACTGCCGGGCTTATTCTTATATTCATCCAACACATTACTTATAAGCGATAAATCGCTTGTCTGATGCGAACATTTACAGTTTTTCATCTTATACCCCTTTTTAGCGTTATTCATTTTATTTTATATCATAAAAAAAGTATTGTCAATACCAACTGGATTTACAAGTTAATTTCACTTGATAACAATTTAAATGCAACAGAAGTAGAGCATTACAATGATAGAGATTATGCCGATTGTATACTGAATTACCATTTTTATGACTGGACATATACAGAGCCGACACAACTTCAATGGAAATCTATTGCCCACATGAGATCGGTCATGCTTTAGGGCTACTTCATACAAATGCAGACGGCGATGTGGGAAAACTTATGTACCAGGGATTCAATGTAAGAACTGCAACCTCTGCGACCCGGGATGAAGTTTTAGGAATCAATGCATTATACAGTTAGGAGGTCATAATATGAAAACTAAAAGATTAATCGCATTATTTATATGTTTTTTGTTGCTGCTATCTTTGTGTGCATGCAATTCCGGACAAACTGATAGAGAATCAGGCATAACAGAAGATCTGGCAGCGCCAGATGACAATTAATAGCAAATAGATGCAGAGGAAA
>CALXGU010000003.1 GCA_944387905.1 uncultured Clostridia bacterium | reverse complement strand
AATAAGCCGATAAACTAAATAAAAACAGGCAAGCTTAGCTTGCCTGTTTTTTTATTCAGGATACTTAAAAAACAATTTTTAAAGGCTCATTATTGTATCATAAACAAAAGTATTGTATTTGCTTTCTGAGTGCAGAACAAAAAGATCATCAGTTTGATATTCTGCAGGTTATGATTGATGCGTATAAGTTTCAGCTGATACGATACGTCATAGTTTCAGTTGTTGCAATACGGTATATTCCAGTTGTCACGCTGCGGCATAAATACAGCGAAATCAAATATCTTATTTTGAGCTGATTTTTGTACGGTTTATAAATCTTTTAAGCTAACTATTCTACATTAGCAGCTCAGAAAACTTGTTTTATAGTTTTATTATATCAAACATACTGGACATTACAGTCATCATCGGTTTAAAAAACGACATTATAGTCCAAATCGAATAACCTGCAAGTCTGTAATTTGCAAGCAGCTGCATTTTTGCGCTTATTGATCTTGCGTCCTCAAACCAGACAACATGTTTTTTGCTGTTGATGTCATAATAATAAAAATATGGCGTCTGCGCTGTATCGTCAAATAAAATTTCAGCGCCGGTTTCACGTGCCAGCTCTATCGCTCTGTTATTTGAAATTGACTTTGCGGCGGTACCCTTTGTGTATGGCAGCGTCCAATCGTAGGCGTAGTTTGGTATACCCATTAATATCTTTTCAGGCGGTATCTGACTGACCGCATATCGAATTACTTCTTCTACTTTGTCAATAGGCGCCACAGCCATAGGCGGACCGTATGTATACCCCCATTCATAAGTCATTATAAGAGTATAATCTGCCGCTGCGCCGATAAGTGAATAATCATGTGCCTCATATAGCAGTCCTCTTTGATCAGAACTAGTTTTGGGCGCAAGAGAAACCAGAACTTTGTACCCCAAAGGCTGAGCAAGAGAATGTAAAAGCTCAATAAACGCAGCATATTCCTCTCTGTATTGCTGAGGAATATACTCAAAGTCGATATCAACGCCGAAATAATTATTTGTCTGCAGTTTTTTTATAATGTTATCCGCCAGAGTTTGCGTGATCTGCTTATCACTCAGAACAGCAGCAGCGTTTTGAGAACTGAATTGACCTTCTTGGGTAAGAGTAGTAATCAGCAGAACCGGAACGACATTATTGTTTTCTGAAATTGTTATAAGTTCCTTGTCATCAAGATCAACAAGACTTCCGTCAGGCTGGATCCCGTAAGAGAACGGAGTCAGCATAGACAGATAGGGAAGGGCTGGGAACAATGCTGTATCGCTTATCAAAGGATAAGCATAGCTGTTAGCCAAAACGCTTCCCAGCTTTTGAGTCGCAGTAGGAACAATCACAGCCTGACCTATTATAAGAGACGGCTGGACAGTCGGTCCGTTTGCTGATAGCAGTTGCTCTATTGTTACCCCGTTCTGCTTGCCTATACTGTACAGTGAATCGCCTTTTTGAGTTACATGGATAATCATAAAAACACCTCAAAAAATTATATTTTATATATGGATCTGTATAATATATGTTGTAAAAAAATTTATAATGCAACATATAATGTATTGAGGTGATTAACATATATAAGATATTTATTGATCAGGGCCATAATCCTCAGGGCTTTAACGCCGGCGCCGAGGGTAACGGTCTGAGAGAACAGGATGTTGTATACCAGGTAGGTATTTATCTTGCCGAATTGCTGCGGGAAAACGGAGACTTTGAGGTTATGCTCTCCCGTCCTGAGCCTGATACAGTTTTGGGCACGTCTAATTCTACTAGCCTGCAGCAGCGAGTTACCATGGCAAATAACTGGGGTGCTGACTATTTTATCAGTATTCATGCCAACGCTTCAGAGAATCCTCAGGCAAACGGTACTGAAATCTATGTTTACAGCCGCAGTTCTCCGGCATATGCTATGGCTGAGAATATACAGAATCAGATAGTATCAAGATTGGGCACACGTGATCTGGGAGTTAAGGAAAATACATCTCTGTATGTGCTTAGACGTACTGCTATGCCGGCAATGCTCATAGAGCTCGCTTTTATCACAAACCCAAGCGACGCTCAACTTTTGCGCTACGATCAGTATCAGTTCGCATATGCAATTTATCAGGGTATTCTGAATTATTTAGGTCTTTAACTGCTCCCGCGCTGTTTGTTGACATGACTCATAAAGCTTTCTTTTTGTGGAAAAAATAGGAAAATTTGTCTTTTGCTCGACATGGTTCGCCGTTTTTCATAACACTTTGCTGGTATAATATGGCAAAAAATAACAGGAGAAAAAAGATGAACACGAAACTTAGAGCAATAGTAGTGCAGCCCAATATGGAAAATATGAGATCCGTATGTGAGTTTTTAAAGACTTACGGATATGAGATAAGCGCAACAACGCCGTCGGGCAGTGAAGCTGCGTCAATAATAATAAAAAAGCAGCCTGATGTCATAATATCTGACGCGTATCTGTTAGATGTAGATGTATGCGGAATGTTGGATCTGCTTGAGCGTGGCGGATATGAAGGCAAGGCGGTAATGGTAGTAGCGACAGGAATAAACAGCGCGTGCATAATTGAAAATGTCTTGAATCGCGGAGTGGATATGTTTACGCTCATACCGTTTGACGGCGGATTTGCGGACAAAAAAATCCGGGATATACATGATAGAAAGAAAAACGGAGCTGTTACAAAGGCACAGACCGGCGGAGAAATGGATAAATTCGATTTATTAAGCTATGTATCCGGTCT
Source organism: uncultured Clostridia bacterium (assembly GCA_944387905.1). Classification (GTDB taxonomy): domain Bacteria; phylum Bacillota; class Clostridia; order Oscillospirales; family QAKW01; genus RGIG9041. The sequence continues at coordinate 21,791 of CALXGU010000003.1, read as the reverse complement.
GATGCATGAGGTAGGAGTGCCTGCGTCGATACGGGGGTACGACTATATAAGAGAATCAATAATGATGGCGCTCAACGACCGAAACATTCTGAAATCCATAACAAAGGAGCTATATCCTACGATAGCCAAAAGTAATGACACCACTTCATCAAGGGTGGAGCGTGCAATAAGACATGCCGTAGAGGTAGCGTGGCAGAGAGGCGATGTCGAGGTGCTGAATAATATTTTCGGATATACTGTCAAAAGTTCAAAGGGCAAACCTACAAACGGTGAGTTTATTTCCATGCTGGCAGAGCGCGTGCGATTAGATCTTAAAATCTCCTGAAATAATAAAAAGATACGGAATCAAGCCGTATCTTTTTTCATGTGATGTTTTTGAACAGGTTTTCGACTGTATTTTTCTTAGCATTTATGCTGCCCTGGATCATGTGCTTATCGCCGCCGCAGCGTGCTGACAGCTGACGGCGCAGCATATTCGCGACTTGGTTCATATCATAAACGTCAGAGGCTGCGGCAAATATGTAACCGTCTGAGTCGTTTCCGGCAAATACAGCGCATATCCCGCCGTATTTGCCGTCAAGCGCGTTGACGGTAAGCCGCAGGGTGTTGGTGTCCGCGTCTTCTTCAAAAAGAATAATATCGGAATCGGTTTTCTGTATGCTTTGAGCCCGCAGCAGAATAAGCTCACGGCGCAGTCTTCCGGCAGTTTGTTTCAGCCGGGCTGTTTCCTGTATATATTTTTCAAAAAACATATCCGCGTTATAGGGAGTGCATGACAGCTCGTTTGAAATAATATCAAGGCTGTTTTGCTTTTTCTGATAGTCTCTGAGCGCCCTCATTCCGCATGACATGTGTATCCGTACTCCGCCTTTGTATGCCTGGTGATCGGTAAATTTTATTATCCCGATCTCTCCCGTTTTAGAGACATGCGGAGCGCAGCAGGCGCATATATCAGTATTTTCTATCTCCACTATGCGCACAGGCCCGTCAATTTGCTTTTTAGAGCGGTACTGAAGGCTCTCAAGCCGGGCGGCGTCAGGATAATACGCAGATACGGCAAGATTGGACATCACGGCGTTGTTGGCTGAAATTTCGATCTGTTCAAGCTCAGCCGCAGAGAGCGGGCCGTTAAAGTCAAAAGTAACATCATCATTGCCCAGATGAAAACCCACGTTTTCATAGCCGTAACGACTGTGTACGATTCCGCATACTATATGTTCACCGGTATGCTGCTGCATTCTGTCGAATCTCTGCTGCCAGTCCAGTCTGCATTGCACTTTGCCGCATACCGGCTTATCCGTCAGATGAATGATGTCGCCGCTGTTTCCCCACACATTTAAAACACGGCTGTCATCAATATATCCAGTATCGCAGTCCTGACCTCCCTCATAAGGGAAAAAACAGGTCCTGTCAAGTATTGTCTCAAAACCGGAGTCGGTCTTGGTACAGCTTAAAACCTGTGCTTCAAATATCTGCAAATAAGCGTCTTTGTCGTATAATTTTTCCGTCATTGTGTTATCTTATCCCTGAAAAGTGATCCGCATGCATAAACAGCGTATAAAAACGGCAGTATGAGCGGCTGTTCGATCCGCGACAGATTTACCTGAGCGAACGTCTCAAAGCTGAGATCTCCGGTATATTTGATATTTTTAAGAGCAAGGCAGAACTCATTCCAGTTTATATTGCCGGCATACGGCATAAGATGATCGTCATTTTGCATCATGTTGTCATGTATATGAAGAGCTTTGATACGGCTGCCGACAGTCTCTATATATTTCTGCTGCGGCAGATGGAGAAGATTGAGATGTCCCGTATCAAGACAAAGTCCGAAGCATTCCTGACCCGCAATACTATTGAGAGTATCTATGTATTCTATTGCCTCATGGGGATCAGAGCATGTCCCGGCAAGAACAGTCTTTTTAAATGAAGTAAATAGGTTTTCAAGCAGTATCATCACTCCCGTTTCCTTTGCGGTCGGAATAAGAGAACTGTACATATGCAAATTGAGGTCAAACAGCTGAGAATCTGTGACCGTATTGTCATCAAAAGCGCGTGAAATACCGTGAATAACAAGCCGTTTGCAGCCGGCATATCCGCATAGCTTAAGAGTGTTTTTATAAATGTCTATGCAAAAATCGGTAAAGTCGGGATTACCCTTTGAATAAGCAGGGAAAACTGCATGAGCCTGGGTCGGGTGCAGACCGTATTTATGCATCGCTGTTATTTCCGGCTGAAAATACTCAATAATCTTATCAAGCGGCTGATTAAACACAGTTGACTGAGGGATTTTTCCGGCTTTAATATCTTTGCGGTCCCACGCTTTGTCCAGACACCAGTCAATAGCAGTGAATCCCGCTTTTGCGATCAATTCAAACCCTTGTTCTATGCCCAGATCATATGTCAGGTTGGCATTCTGTACTGAGATTTCCATATGTAAACACCCCCTAAATTCATTTTTATATTATAATACAATAATACATCTATTGCAAGCTGAAAATAATGTTGACAAATAATGCTCCAAGAGTTAATATTAAATAAGAGGATAGAGGCGCGGAAGTTATCAGTACACCGAAAAAATATGGGAACAAACGGTGGAAAGGAATTACGCCGAAGCCGCATAGATGCCAGTTCCCGGCGGACTGCGGCTGGTACAGGGCAGAATATGTCATGTACTGTCACGAAAGTGGAGAGCTATCACAATCTGTGGTGTATGAGTCCGCGGCAGCCTTTGCTGTCTGCGGACTTTTTACATATAAATCAATCAGGAGAAGGGAAAATGAAAAACAGAAAAATATTTTTGTTTGTTGCCGTGCTGCTGTGTATGACGCTGATGTTTTCAACGGTATTTGCCTCAGGTGATGATCCGGCGGATCAGTCGGTGTCATCGTCCGATATGACTGCACCGGACGCACAGGTGCAAAACGAATCCGGCGTTGCAACGCAGTCTCTGGCTGTCGGTCAGGACAGCGCAGACGTTGGCCAAGACGCAGATGTATCATCTGAAGATACGGGTGCATCAGCCCAGGACGCAGAAACAACAGCCGCAAGTGAAGAGGTTTTGGTGACTGAGACCCCAGAGCCTGAAGCCGATGAGGAGTATCAGAGTCCGTTTTATTCCACGATCTGGGCGCTGCTGCCGCCGCTTGTGGCTATAGTTCTTGCGCTTATTACCAAAGAAGTTTATTCATCACTGTTTATCGGAATACTGGTCGGCGGTCTGCTGTGGTCCGGATTCAAATTTGAAGGCACTATGACCCATGTCCTGTCGGACGGGTTTGTAGGCTCGCTTGCGGACAGCTATAATGTCGGGATCCTGCTGTTCCTTGTAGTTCTCGGCGCACTTGTAGTAATGATGAACAAAGCCGGCGGTTCGGCTGCATTCGGGCGCTGGGCGGCAGAGCATATAAAATCCAGAATGGGCGCGCAGATCGCGACCATAATACTGGGTATACTTATTTTCATTGATGATTATTTCAACTGCCTTACAGTCGGATCAGTCATGCGTCCGGTAACGGATAAGCAGAATATATCCCGTGCCAAGCTGTCATACCTGATCGATGCGACAGCGGCGCCTGTATGCATAATAGCGCCTGTATCGTCCTGGGCGGCGGCGGTAGCCGGATTTGCCGAGGGTTCGGGAATGAACGGCTTTGAGCTGTTTGTCCGCGCTATACCTTATAATCTGTACGCTCTGCTGACGATAGGCATGATGTTCGCCATCACAATAATGAAGTTTGACTTCGGACCTATGAAAAAGCATGAGGATAACGCTAAAAACGGTGATATCTTCTCAAACGAGAAACTGAAGGATATGGCTGATCAGATGGAGGGCAATCCCCGTGGACGTGTCTATGATCTGGTTATCCCTATAGTCGTGCTTATCATAACATGTGTGTTCGGTATGGTTTATTCGGGCGGATTTTTCACCGCGGGAGAAGAGGGTTATCATAATATCGTAACAGCTTTTTCAAACAGCGACGCGTCAGTAGGTCTTGTATACGGCTCGTTCGGAGCTTTGATATTTGCCGTGATCTATCTTATGTGCAGACGTGTTCTGTCATTTAAAAACTGTATGGAATCTATCCCCGAGGGCTTTAAGTCAATGGTTCCGGCAATTATGATTTTGACCTGCGCATGGACACTCAAGAGCATGACAGACAGTCTCGGCGCGGCTAAGTATATACATGATATAGTTGAAGGCTCAGCCGGTATATTCCAGAGCTTTTTGCCCGCGATAATATTCCTTATCGCCGTAGGACTTTCATTTGCGACAGGCACGTCCTGGGGAACATTCGGAATACTTATACCGATAGTTATAGACGTATTTGGTTTTGACAGCGGAGAAATAACAATAATTGCGATTTCAGCATGTATGGCAGGCGCGGTTTGCGGCGATCACTGCTCGCCGATATCCGATACCACGATAATGGCATCCGCCGGTGCTCAGTGCAACCATCTGGTGCATGTATCGACACAGCTTCCGTATGCAATGTATGTTGCGGCAATATCGTTTGTCGGATATATCATAGCCGGGTTTGTAAGAAATGTGTACATAACGCTTATTTTCTCATTCGCACTATTGATTCTTTCGCTGTTCCTTGTGTATTACTTTACAAAACGGTCCGATCAGGCCAAAAGAGTCAACGGATAGATCCCATAAGCAGAACGGCACTTGACCGTTCTGCTTTTTTGTGATAAAATAACTGTTAAGTCAAATTCAGATAATCATTGGCGCCGGGTCTTTAACGGCTGCAGCCGCAATGGCCGGTATGAAAATTGACTGAATATAATAAATATTTTTTCGGAGGAAAATTTATATGTCAGGACATTCCAAATGGCATAATATACAGGCTAAAAAAGGTAAGACGGATGCTCAGAGAGCAAAGATCTTTACCAAAATGGCACGTGAAATCATGGTTGTCGTAAAAGAGGGCGGAGCCAATCCCGATGCGAACTCACGGCTGGCGGATGTTATAGCAAAGGCGAAAGCCGCCAATGTTCCCAACGACAATATAGAGCGCGCGATCAAGAAGGCTGCGGGCAGCGGCGACGGTAAAAACTACGAGCATAATATATATGAGGGCTACGGTCCGGGCGGTGTGGCTGTTGTAGTAGAGTGTCTGACCGACAATAAAAACCGTACGGCAGGCGATCTACGCCATTATTTCGATAAGTTCGGCGGGAATCTGGGCACCTCAGGCAGTGTTCTGTGGCAGTTCAAGCAGTGTGGTGTAATTGTGATCGATAAAAACAAGGCGAATGAGGATGAGCTTATGATGGCGGCTCTTGACGCGGGAGCGGACGATTTTAACGTCGATGACGATGCGTTTGAAATAGTGACCTCGCCTGAAAATTTTTCTGCGGTACGTTCTGCGCTGGAAAGCGCGGGTTATGAGTTCGAGACGGCTGAAATAACGCGTATCGCGGAAAATTATGTGTCACTTACCGATGAAAAGGATATTAAATTCATGAATCTGTTGCTTGAAGCGCTTGAAGACAATGACGATGTGCAGGATGTGGCGCATAACTGGGACGAATAATGAACGTTTATGATTTTGACAAGACTATATATAACGGCGACAGTACAGTCGATTTTTATAAATATTGTCTGTGTGTAAAGCCGTTTATTATCTTTCGGTTTCCGCTTTTTACGGCTGTAAAATTTCTGCTTGACAGGCGAAAAAAGCAGCTTTTTAAAGAGCGCTTTTACAGATTTTTGCGCGCATTCAGCGATATTGACAAAACTGTCGATGATTTTTGGAAGATACATAGTGTAAAAATAAAAAAATGGTATATACAAAATCATAAATCTGACGATGTTGTTATATCTGCATCGCCGGAATTTCTGCTGAGACCGATTTGTAAAAGTCTGGGGATAAATGAGCTTATGGCGTCTGTTGTCGATAAAAAGACGGGCAGATATACCGGTGAAAACTGCTGGGGCCGGGAAAAAGTGCGGCGTTTTTATGAGCGGTTTGAAAACGGCAGTATAGACGCTTTCTATTCTGACTCGTATTCTGACGCTCCTCTTGCAAAAACGGCAAAAAGGGCGTTTATCGTCAAAAAGGAAAAAATCACAGCCTGGGATATGAACAGAAAATAAACCCGTCATAGGACGGGTTTTTTTATGGCATATGCCGCGGTATGGTTTGCGTATTGAAATTTAAAGCAGGTTGTGTTAATCTTTAACGTAGAAAAAGAGTGGAGAGCGACGGGTCAGAAAAGCTTGTCCAAAAAATGTAGAGCGACGGGTCAGAAAAACTTGTTTAAAAATGGAGAGCGTCAGGTGCAGAAAAACTTGTTTAAAAAAGGAATAACAGACGGGCTTGCGATTTGTATCGGATATTTTTCCGTATCTTTTGCATTCGGGGTATTCGCGGTATCAAACGGGCTGAGTGTGGTAGAGGCTGTGCTTATTTCCATGACAAACCTCACATCGGCGGGGCAGCTTGCGGCGGTGCCGATAATCTGTACAGGCTCAGGACTTATAGAATTGGCTCTGTCACAGCTTGTCATTAATTCCAGGTATCTTTTCATGTCGGCATCGCTGTCACAAAGACTGAGCAGTAAAATGACTGTTATCCAGCGCCTTATGGTTTCGTTTGGAAACACAGACGAAATATTTGCCGTAGCGATGTCAAACGGCACACAGCTTGAGGCGCAGTATATGTACGGATTGATCCTCACTCCGTTTTTGGGCTGGACAATAGGTACACTTGCAGGCGCGGTGGCAGGAAATATACTGCCGGGGATAATAGTTTCGGCACTGGGTGTCGCGATTTACGGAATGCTGACAGCCGTTGTGCTGCCGCAGATAAAAAAGAGCAAAAGCATGGCGTTATGCGCGCTTATAGCGATAGTGCTGGGCTGTTGTTTTGAATATATGCCGTATCTGAACGGGCTGCCGGGAGGATTTGCGGTTATTATCAGCGCGGTGGCCGCGGCTTTGGTGATGGCAGCAGCAGCGCCGGTAAACGTGTCCGAGGAGGGTGATATCTGTGATTAGCACACGGTTTTTAATATGCCTTGTCGTCATGGCAGGGGTCACATATCTTCTCCGAATGCTCCCGATTGTAGTTTTGAGACAGAAAATCAAAAACAGGTTTATACTTTCATTTTTGCATTATATCCCTGTGGCGGTACTGAGCGTGATGATAGTTCCGTCGGTATTTTACGCGTCAGACAGCCTTATATCCGCCTTAGTCGGGTTTGCGGCGGCACTGATCCTGTCGTTTTTTGAAAAAAGCCTTATACAGGTTGCCTGCGCGGCATGCGCTGCGGTACTTGTAACAGAAATAATAATAAGATATATTTAATAAAAAAGCCGCAGCTTAAAGTTGCGGCTTTTTTATATGTTGCGCAAACAGAGCATGTCTGATCTCACTGTATCAGATACTGTATTTATGCTCGTACTGTGAGTAAATTTGTTCAAATTCCTCGCTTGAATTTTTAAAGCGGTTGAGATAACTGTGAGTTTGAAAGCTGCCGTGCGCAATTTCTATAACGGCTGCGGAAATATTGGAACAATGATCTGATATACGTTCAAGGTCGGTGAGCAAGTCGTTGAAAGACAGACCCTGTTCAACAGTGCACTGACCTTTTCGCAGTCTGTCAACATGGTTTTTATGCATATCATCGATGAGCTTGTCGATCACTTGTTCAAGCGGTTCTGTATTTCGCGCAAGAACAGGATCGTTATTTAAAAACGCGGTCACTGTGATATCGGTGATTTCTTTCAATGCAGATGTCAGAACAGAGAGTTCGCGCATGGCGTCATGCGAATATCCTTTGGTCTTGCTCATCAGCTCGTCTGTGCCGATGGATATACGCAGCGAGTGGTCGCACATGCGTTCAAGATCGCTTACGGTATACATCATTCTGGAAACGCTTGAACTGTCCTGTTCCGAAATAGATTTCTCGGCGATTTTTACCAGACCTGTCAGCAGCATATCCTGATACATATCCGAAAGCTTTTCATTTTCTGCTATCGTGTGCGAGACATTGCTTTTATAAGACATTATCTGATCCAGAGCGGAAATCACGGTAGATTGTGTCAGTTTTGCCATGTCACGCGTTCTGGACATGCATTCGCTGACGGCTATTGACGGCGACAAAAACAGACGTTTATCAAGCGTGGGAATGATAGGTTTGGATTCGACTGAATCCGGAATGATCCTGCAAATGAGTTTTTCAAGCTGTTTTGTAAACGGTAAAAGCATAACAGTAGCAAGAACATTGAAGGCGGTATGCGCTATTGCTATGCCGACAGGGCTTATCGGTGAGTCAAAAAACTCCCAGTTTGTTGTCAATCGCAGTATCTCGAAAGCAGTGAAGAAAACCGCAGTACCGATAATGTTTACGGAAGTATGCGCCGCTGCCACACGCTTGGCGTTTTTCCCGCTTCCTATACAGGACAGCACTGCTGTTATACATGTACCTATATTTTGACCCATTATAATAGGTACTGCTGTTGACCAGCTGACGGCACCCGTAAGGGCGAATGCCTGCAGAATACCCACCGATGCTGAAGAAGACTGGATCACAGCCGTTATAATAATACCGGCGAGCAGGCTTATAAACGGATTTTCAAACTTGACCATAAGAGACGCGAACTGAGGTGTGTCGGCAAGCGGACTGACAGCGTTTGTCATAAGCTTCATTCCGTAGATCAGGACAGAAAATCCGATAAGCACTCTGCCCGCGTCGCTTTTGCGCCCGTTTTTGGAAGCCATTATGAGTATCACACCTATAATAGCCAAAAACGGAGTAAAGTTTTCCGGCTTAAGCAGAGATACAAAAATATTTTTGCTTTCTATGCCCGCAAGACTGAGTATCCATGCCGTAAAAGTAGTTCCGATATTTGCGCCGAAAATAATATATAATGTGCCTGCAAACTGCATGATACCGGAGTTGACAAGACCTACCAGCATGACAGAAGTAGCGGAAGATGACTGAATGAGCATAGTAATGACAGTACCCAGCAAAAGACTCAGAGCCGGTTTCTGCTGAGTTTTTTTCAAAATACGCTCAAGCTTTCCGCCGGCTGTTTTTTCCAGGTTTTCCGACATCATTAACATGCCGAACAGAAAAAACGATATACCGCATATAAATTGTATAATACTGTAAATATCCATTTTTCACCTCTTTAATTTATTATCATCACTGTAATCAAAAATATTAAAAAACAAGAAAATTTAATCTCAAAAAAACCGCGCATTAAAAAAACTGCGCGGTTTTGTGTGGAAAGTTATATTAAATTGATTTTTACTGTATTGCATACCGGTGTTTTTGTCCGACAGTCACCCGTCGGGTTTGTTCACAGGCTTACGACGACAGCGTGCCGCCGGGAGGGCTCCCGCCGAAAATCTCGATTATCCCTCCGCCTCGTTAACCAATGAGATATTTTGGTCTGGCGCTTTTTTTGTCTTCAAAATAACACTACCCACCTTTCTTTATATAAATATATCATAAAGGTGGGCAAATGTCAATTTTCAGCGGTCATTTTCGTGCACTGAATATAATAATTTGGTTATTATGGGAAATTTTTTCAGTAACTTTGCGTGCGGATTGCAGTCTTTTATCATCAAAAGACCAGAACGGATCGTCCATGATCAAAGGCAGGCCGGATTTATCGGATATCAGCTGACAGACAGCGATACGCACTGCGAAATATACCGCATCGGCAGTCCCGCGCGAGAAGTAGCCCAAATCGTACATGATCCCCCTGTACTTTACCCGAAGATTGAACTGACGGTCAAGGGTGATGCTGTCATACTTTCCGTCTGTTATTTCAGACAGAGGCTGTCTTGCGCATTCTGTGAGCATCGGCGCAAATTTTGAGCTTATGTATTCGTAAGCTTCACAAAGCGCTTCTCTTGCGATTGTAAGTACGCTGTCGCTGTACTCGGCGCAGCTGAGTTCATACTCAAGCTCCTTTATTTTTTGCTCTGATTCGTATACGCTTTTCTTCAGGTCGTCTGTCATGGACTGCTGACGCTTCAAAACGGAAATTTCATCAGACAGAGCGGCTTTATCATCCTTGATTTTTATCAGCATATTCTGAAGCTGTGTCTCGCTGTATTCGCAGTCTCCTGTTTTTGCCATAGCTTCAAGCTGATCCGGCGTATCGTTTTGCAGGTTTTGACGCTGAGAGTCCTTTAGCTGTTCTATTTTGCTTTCAAGCATAGCCTGATGCGCAAGTAAGTCGGTCAATGCCTGCGGACCTCCGGCAGCTTCTATGCCGTACTTCTTGTCAAGCTCATTGTATATAAGCAGGCTGTCCTTCAACTTGTTTTTACATCGTTCATAATCCGCGGCAGCAGTATCGTATTCGGATTTGAGCTGTTGCAGAAGCATTTCACTGTCTTTGAACTGCTCATATTTTTCCTTCAGTTCGGACATAGACGCTGCGTAGGCAGACGGGATTTTGATTTTGCTTTTGAAGATCATGCCCGCGGCTATTGCGGCAGCGCCCAGCAGCATAACTATTATTCCAGCAGTCAGCCGCGAGGTAATAATAAGCGCTGCTGCGACTGCCGCTGCAATAACGCCGGCTGAGCAAAAAGCGGCATTTGGTCTTGGCTTTTTTGAAAACAGTACGAGTATTTCTCTTTCGTTTTGGCGTATATTTTCAAATTTAGAAAAATCGGCTTTCGCTCTTGAAAAATCCGACTCTGCGGCGTCTGCGCGCTGTTTTGCCGACTTTTCACGGTCTGTGTCGAGCTTGAGTTCGGCTGATGCGTTTGTTATTTGATTGACGGCCTGGAGTGTAAGCCCGGTCTTTTTGAATTGCTCTATGCTTTGATCAATGCTGTCTATCTGACTTTGCGTTTGTCTGTAACTTTCCAGTCTGCGCCGCGCGTCGGCGTTTTTGGCAAGCGGCAGCATCTCATTTAGGCGCTGTTCCCGGTCTTCCAGCTCTGAGCGTTTACGGCAAAGCTCGGCGAGCCTGCCGTTTATATCTGACGACTCTTCCGCCTGACGGCGCTTCTGAGCGGTGTCTAGAGTGAGCTGGGCTATTTGCTTTTTTAAATCAAAAATACGTCCCGACTGGCGGTCGATATGTCTGTACTTGATATTCTTTCTGTAGAGTATTTGTGCGGCAGCCTCGTATGATGTGTCCTCATCGCCGGTTGTGACAAGATTTTTCAGAGCCAGCTCCAGTCCGCCGGTGCCTGAAAACTTGATATCGGTCTGACGTATCAGAAACGTGCGCTCAAATGTCTGCCTGTCCACTCCGAACAGCATTTTTCCGGGCGAGCCGTCGATATCCAAAGCAGTGCCTGTCGCGTCACGTACCGTGACGCTTTTTTTTCTGCCGTCGTTCTGCATCCGTTCTATTCTGAACAGCTTTCCGTCGCAGTCCGCCTCTAATGCGCCTGCAAGTACCGGCTCAGAGTTCCAGGGCAGATATTTTTTCAGCAGATTTTCTTCGAGCTCGGCTTTCTTGGACGTAGTTTTTGCAAATCCGTAAAGTATAAACAGAATAAAATCCGTTATTGTGCTTTTGCCGAACTCGTTTTCACAGACAAACTCATTCAGACCGGGTTTAAGATTCAGAGTGTAGTCCTTGAATTTGCCGAATGATGCTATTTCAAGTTTTTTGATTACAGTCATTTTGAGCTCCTTATAGCCAAAACACCCTCTTTTATCGCGTCGAGGATTTTTTGATGTTCCGATTGAGGTGAATTCCGGAGTCTGTTTAGAAGTATATCCACAAATTTGCCTTCAAGCGTATTGTCGCCGGCATTTTCAAAAATGTCCGTATCTATTTTTGTCTCGTCTTTTATCTGTATAAATGAGTTTTTGAAATATTCCAGCAGGCAAGAGCAGTCGATATCAAACGGTTCTTTCAGATTACCTGTAAGCACCGCCCTTGCGATCTCATTCTGCATAGGTCTGACCCGCGCCAGTGTGTCCATGACCTCCGTCACGGAGGTACAGCTGCTTATATCCGCTGTATACTCTGTGTATATTTCAGCTTTTGTATTAACATATGTATAACTGAAATCATCTGAATCGATAACATAAAACCCTTTTTGTCCGCACTCGTCAAAGCCGTGGCCGAAAGGAGTTCCGGCGTAAAGCGCCGCGGCTCCGTTCGGCAAGATTACTGACTGTGTTTTGTGGATATGACCCAAAAGACACATAGACGCTCCCGTCTGAGACAGCGAGCGTGGGTCAAGACAGAATCCGCCTTTGCCGGACAGTGTCCCGTGCGACAGAATCACGAACTTACCGTCGGAATGAAATCCGCTCCACGGATCGGGCGCATCAAAAGAATCTGACAGTGAGACTCCGTAAACTGTCAGACCGTTTAAATCGGCTCTTGTGATAGTATCCGGAAAGACAAACAGGTTTTGAGGCGGATTATTATAAAACTGAGTCAGGCCCAGCGGATCGTGATTTCCGCTCACTGCAAAAAAAGAGATATCACGGTGGCTTTCAAAAACACGGTATACCGCCGCCTTTACGTTTTCATCCGGGTACGGCGTATCGAACAGGTCTCCGCCAAGAAGTATGTATTCAATACCGCAGTTGTGTGCGTAGTCCGCGATATCGGCAAAATGTTCTATAAGCCGGCTGTTTCTTGCGCCGGCGTTTTCATTTAAAAATCTGCACCCGAAATGGGTGTCAGCGGTAAATATGAATTTCATAGAGCGCTCCTACATGAAAATACAGAGTATAAACGGAATAAACACTGCGGGCAGCGTATTTACAGCCTTGATTTTGGTTATTCCCAGCATATTGAGACCTATTGCTATAATGAGCAGCGACCCCACGCAGGTCAGCTCATTTATTACATGCTGGGTGAGAAACGGAGCAATGACTGTTGAAAGCAGCGTCAGCAGACCCTGATACAAAATAAGAGCGATGCCTGCAAAGACAGTGCCTATGCCTAGAGTTGAGGCGATAATAAGAGTCGAGACGCCGTCAACGACAGCTTTGGCATAAAAAGACGAGTGGTCGCCGCGAAGACCCGCGTCCATAGCGCCTGTTATTGCCCATGCTCCTACACAAATCAGCAGCGTTACCGTCACAAACCCCTCAGCGACAGTGCTCTGGCCGTTTTTGCTGATTTTAGACTGAATAAACTCTCCGAATTTATTGAGATACTTGTCGATGTCAATCGCCTGACCTATGACTGCGCCGGCAGCGATCGAAATTATAGTAATAAGAGTATTTTCGCCGCTGAGCGCGCCGTCGATGCCTATATAGATTATGCACAGCGCAAGACCCTTTACAACGGTATCGCATATTTTCCGAGGAAGTCTGCTGCCTATCAGAGTTCCTATGACGGCGCAGACTATTACAACTGCTCCGTTTACCAGTGTTCCTGTCAGCATTATGCTCTCCTTTTGATATTACTTATTTAATTGTATCATTGAAATAATGCTGTTTCAAGCAAAAATGCAGAAATTCTGTTGATTTTTAGGGATCGTGATATTATAATTAAATATTATATGTGTTACGGAGAAAGCTTAATGGACAATAAAAAAATGGTTGACGATATTACGTCAATGGACGAAGATTTTGCAAAATGGTATACCGATATAGTAAAAAAAGCGGAGCTTGTGGGGTATACAAGCGTCAAAGGCTGTATGGTCATACGTCCGTACGGATATGCGGTATGGGAGAATATGCAGCGCATACTTGACAGCATGTTTAAAAATACCGGTCATGAGAACGTATGTATGCCGATGTTTATACCTGAAAGCCTTTTGAATAAGGAAAAGGATCATGTGGAGGGCTTTGCGCCGGAGGTGGCGTGGGTGACGCACGGCGGCAGTGAAAAGCTGGAGGAGCGCCTGTGCGTGCGCCCGACGTCTGAAACACTGTTCTGTGAGCATTATTCCCAGATAATACATTCATACCGTGATTTGCCCAAGCTGTATAATCAGTGGGTATCGGTAGTGCGCTGGGAAAAGACCACGCGTCCGTTTTTGCGTTCGAGAGAATTTTTGTGGCAGGAGGGGCATACAATTCACGAAACGGCTCAGCAGGCGATAGAAGAGACAGAAAGAATGCTGGGCATATATGCGCAGTTTTGTGAAGAAGCGCTTGCCATGCCTGTCATAAAGGGCAAAAAGACCGAGTCGGATAAGTTCGCCGGTGCGGTGTCCACATACGCGATAGAAGCTCTTATGCACGACGGCAAGGCGCTGCAGGCAGGAACATCGCATTACTTCGGCGATGGGTTCGCGCGCGCTTTTGACATCACTTTCAGCGACAGACAAAATAAAAAAGCATATCCGCATCAGACGTCCTGGGGAGTATCTACCCGTCTTATCGGCGGAATAATAATGACGCACGGTGATGATAACGGTCTGGCGCTGCCTCCGGCTGTCGCACCGATCCAGGCGGTCATAATACCGATAGCGGTGCATAAAGGCAATGTGCTGGAAAAGGCGCGTCAGCTTGAACAGCAGCTGAATGCCTGCGTCAGAGTCAAGATCGACGACAGTGACAATACTCCCGGCTGGAAATTCGCGCAGTATGAAATGAAGGGCGTACCGGTTAGAATAGAGCTGGGACCGCGTGATATCGAAAATAATCAGTGCGTTATAGTTACACGTCATAACCGCCAGAAGACGGTCGTAAGTCTTGATGATGTGGTAAATGCCGTGCAGCAGAAGCTCAAAGAGGTACATGACGGACTTTATGCAAAAGCGCTTGAAAACCGCAACAGACGCACATACGACTGTAAGACAACTGATGAGATGATACAAGTTATGGCTCAGAAGGGCGACGGCTTTATACGTGCGATGTGGTGCGGCAGTGAGGAGTGCGAAGCCGCGGTCAAGGAAAAGACGGGCGCCGGTTCTCGCTGTATCCCGTTTGAACAGGAACAAATATCAGATAAATGCGTATGCTGTTCAAAACCGGCCAAGACAATGGTTATTTGGGGCAAGGCATATTGATTAAAAATGTTATGAAAGGTAATTGCCGTGAGTGTATTTAATGTTGCGCTGCTGCAGCTTTTGCCTCAAACTGCAACAGAGGAAAATTTGAAAAACGGCATTGAGGCATGCAGGAGCGCAAAGCGCATGGGAGCGGATATCGCGCTTTTTCCTGAAATGTGGAGCTGCGGCTATGAAATCCCGGAGGATATAGAACAGCTCAAAGCCTTGTCAGTGAGTCAGGACAGTGAGTTCGTAATGAGCTTCTGCGGTCTGGCGCGGGAACTGGACATGGCGATAGCGGTGACGTTTCTTGAAAGCGCACAGCCTCTGCCGCGCAATACTGTCATTGTGTTTGACAGGCACGGCAAAAAGGTTCTGAAGTATTCCAAGGTACATACATGCGATTTTTCAGATGAAATAAGACTTTCAGCCGGAGACGGATTTTATGCCGCAAAGCTTGACACTGCAGGCGGCGATGTCATGATCGGGGCTATGATCTGTTATGACAGGGAGTTTCCGGAGAGCGCGCGCATACTTATGCTCAAGGGCGCTGAAATAATACTTGTACCCAATGCGTGCCCGATGGAAATCAACCGCCTGTCTCAGCTCAGAAGCAGGGCTTTTGAAAATATGCTGGGAGTGGCTACCTGCAACTATCCGCAAGGCAAGCCTGACTGCAACGGCTGTTCATCAGCCTTTGACGGAGTCGCGTATCTGCCGCATCAACCGATCTCGCGTGATATGTGTATACTTATGGCCGGCAAAGAACCGGGTATATATATTGCGCAGTTTGATATGGATATGATAAGACAGTACCGTAAAACCGAGGTACACGGCAATGCTTACAGACATCCTGATAAATACGGCTGTATCGTTCAGTCTCAAATCAGCGAGCCGTTTATCAGACCCGACCGCAGAGGCTGAAATTTGCCGAGTGACGTATTCGACGCGCTCAGAGTTTATTATGATTATGGTGTATAATTCAAAATCCCGTCCAAAAAGACGGGATTTTTATTTGTAGAGTGCTTGATTTACCTGAAATATCAGAAACAATACGTTTTGCAAATACAGCGTATGATCAATAAAACCTCAAAAATAATAATAAAGCCCCCGAAAAACTCGGGGGCAAAAATTTTAGCCTATATATTTCATGGCGTTTACGGCGTTGCCGTTTATTCGCATTTCAAAGTGCAGATGCGGACCGCTTGAGTTGCCTGTCGAACCTATCCTTCCGATCTGCTGACCCTGATATACTGTGTTGCCCACGGAGACGTTTATCGAGCTCAGATGGGCATACCAGGTTTCGTAGCCGTTTGAATGTCTTATTTTAATAACCTTTCCGTATCCGCCTGACCAGCCTGCATAAATAACGGTACCGGCGGCTGACGCATATACCGGCTTGCCGTACGCTCCGCTCATTGTAAGGTCTGTTCCGGTATGGCCTTTGTAACCTCTGAACGCACAGGATACATAACCTCCGCTTATAGGACGTATAAATGTTCCGGTGCCGGCAAGGGGTGAAGTAGATGACGGAAGAGCTTTGGTTCCGACATAGATCTCTTTATTGACCGGTTCACGAGTCACTGTTTCGGATATTATCTGTTTTGACACTTGCGCGCCGTCGATATATGTGACCTCGGCGACTACATCTTTTTCACCGGTTCTGCCTGATGTCTTGACCTTTGTCTGAGTTTTGTAAAGTGAACTGTCCTCGATCTTAACAGTTTCATAATCTATTTCTTCGGTGTAATTGATTGTTTTTACTATCTTTATTCCAAGATAAACTTCGGGCTGAGAAATATTGAGCTTTTTGCCCGGGACAAGTCTGCGTTCATCAAGCTCGGGATTAAGAGCGTAAAGCTGCGTTCTTGTAAGCCCTGTAGCCTTTGAGATATCGGAGAGATAATCATCTTCCTGAATGGTATAGTACATCGGATTTGTAGATGCGCTGAATTTGGCACGTATATCATCTTCTGTATAAAAATATGACGGAGCGTAAATACCTTTCTTTATTTCGACATTGGCAACAAACTCAACCGATTCGTTTTCATCGCCGGTTATATATGGCTGCTTGAGTTCGTTAAGAATGTTGTTCAGCGTATCTTCCGATTCAGATGCTGCGATAAGTGCGCCGTTGACATATAATCCGTAATGTTCTCCGATCTCTTCGCAGACAATTGAATATACGCCGTCGTACATTTCATTTTTGCTTTCTTCATTTTCCAGTTTGCTTTTATTGACTATTGTAAAAGAATATTCGGGATTTGAAGTCATGACATAATTTTCGCCGATAGACTCACCGAGATTGTTTTCCACCTCGCTTACCACGTTGGAAAATTCCGATTCATTGGCGACATAGCCGACAGTTTCTCCGTTTACGGTAACCTTGAGAGCGAGAGCGTAAAAGTTTGTGGAAAAGAGCACAGCGATCACAGCGATGCATGACAGAGCGGGAGCCCAGTATGAAAAATTGCGTACAAAGCTTTTGGGTATAGCCATAATAACATGAACAGTACCTTTTGCAAGGAAGCATGTCCATTTGATAACAAATTCACCTGTCGCATAAATAAACCTTACAGCGCGTACAAATAAATCTCTGTAAACTTTTTTTGCAAGGCGTACACAAATAGTCTCAATAAATAAACCTATTGAATAAATAAAGTTTACTATCATTTCGCCCAGACGGCAAATTCCTTTAAGTATACCTTTAAGGCTAATATTTTTCATCGCATGTGCCGCATGAAAACCGCCGCGCACAACAGCCCGCGCCGGTTTTAATACAACTTTAATAATTTTTTTCGCGAATTTGTTCATTAGAAATAACACTCCGTTAAGTTACATGTATTAACAAAAATTACAAATCAGTTACAAACCAATACAATGATACACCAGGTTTGTAATAAAATCAAGACTTTTTTGTAATTTTTAAGAAATTTTTTTACAGAGGTTCCTATATATAATATAAACGGTAATTCGAGAAAAATTACAAAATGATTACAGAAATTAAAAAATGCGGCAAAAAGCCGCATTTTTTAATAAAAGTCAATAATTATTCTTGTTCAGTTTCGGTATCTACACCAAGCTGTTCTTTAAGCTCATCTGTAATAAGGCTGTCGTTTTGCTGGCCGGACTGGATATCGATGTTGACAACAGACAGCTCTTCCAGTACGGTGTTATTATATTCAACGCCTATGCGTTCTTTCAAATCGTCAAGGATTTTTGAAGTTTCTTCGCTCATCATATTTTCCAACAGTAAAACTTCTGTATCCGGAGAGAAGATATCATCATCGGTAAACGGATATTTTTTCATGATATGGAATCCGAGATTTGACTGGATAAGACGTATTTCCCCTACCGACATATCGAAAGCGGTATCATGGAAAATTGTTGTATAAGAGGTGTCATCTTTGGAGAATACGTATCCGTTGGGATTGGAAGCCATACCGGGATCCTCGTTATATTCGTCCAGAAGCTTTTCATAATCTTCGCCTGCGATGGCTTTATCATATATTTCCTGAGCCTTTTGACCTATCTTGGCCTTTTCGTCGTTGGACAGGTCGTTGTCTTCATCGTCTTTTGTGGACAGAAAAATATGCTTTACCTTAGTGTAGTATTCCTCGTAATAAGCTCGAAGATCATCGTTGGATACGGGGTCTTCGGTGCTGTCAGGTCCAAAATAATACATGATAACGGCTTTCTTTTTGGCCTCATCATAATACTGCTGCTCAAAATCATCATATGAAAAGCCCTGTTCTTGCAGGCTTTTATCGAGTTCTTCCCTGCTTCCGTACTGATTTATGTAGCCTTCCATAGTCTGTTCGATCTCAGCTATCGTATCCTCATCAAGGGTAAGACCCAGTTCATCAAAATGTATAGAATAGAGATTATAGGTTATAAGATATGACTGTATCATGGAATCAAGATATTCCTGGACGGTAGAGCTATAGCTCTCGTCTATATATTTGCTCCACAGATCATCTGTGTCTTCGAGATTGTTGCTGGTGAGAAACTGTGATTTTATGCTGGCTGCCGCGGCTTTATATCTGTCGGCGGAGATGACTCTGTCGCCTATCTTCATTGCAAAATTTCCTGATGAACAGGATACCGGAAAGCTCAGCAGCACGGCAACAGTCATGATCAGACAGACTGCTTTTTTTATTATTTTCATGTCAAATATCCTCCGTAAAGTAAATGCAATGGCTATATAGATATATTATATCTTTATAAAAGCAGCTTTGTCTATATATAAAATGTAAAAATTGTATAAAATATGTTTTACAACAGCGGCGGGTATGCTATAATTAAAAATAAACAATCGGGGAAAAAGATAGGTTATGAATAAAAACGATAAGCTGGAGACAGTAATAGAGGACTATTCCAGCGACGGTTACGGCATTGCCAAGCCGGACGGATATGTATTGTTCATTCCGGGAACACTGCGCGGCGAGCGGGTGTTGGCGCATGTTTTAAAAGCCGGTAAAAACTTCGGATATGCAAAAGCCGAGAAAATACTGTCTGCGTCGGCAAGACGTCAGAAACCGCAGTGTCCCGTAAGCGGTGTATGCGGCGGATGCGGGCTTTGGCATATGGACTATGAAGAAGAGCTGGAATTCAAGTGCCGAAAGGTCCTGTCAAATTTAAAAAGAGCCGGCATATCTGTAAGTCTTGATAAGACAGAGGGCAGTATCAGTCTTTCGGGTTATCGAAATAAGGCGCAGTATCCCGTGCGTGAGCAGAGAGGCGAGATAAAAATAGGCTTCTATCGCCGTGCAAGCCATGACGTGGCAGAGCAGAAATGCCTTATACAGCCGGATATTTTTGACAAAATAGTACTGTTCATACGAAAGTATATGCAGAAACATTCGATTTCAGCTTATAATGAAATAACGCGCAGCGGGACCGTGCGCCATATCTATCTGCGCTCGTCATGTGACGGTACACAGATAATGCTGTGTCTTGTGGTCAATACAAGCTTTGAAATGAAAGATCGGTTTGCGGACGCTGTCTGCAGAGAGTTTGAAGAAATAAAGACAGTACTGATAAATTATAACCGTGACAATACAAATGTTATACTAGGAAAAGCTTATGAGACAGTATACGGCAGCGGATATATAACGGATATACTGTGCGGCAAAAAATTCGAGATATCGGCGCAGGCGTTTTATCAGGTAAATCATGACATGTGTCAAAAATTGTACGCTGTAGCCGCGGAGTATGCAGATGCAGGCTGCGGCATGAGGGTCTTGGATCTTTACTGCGGCATTGGCACAGTCGGAATATGTGCAGCGGATAAGGCAAAAGAGCTTGTCGGTGTCGAAATAGTGCCTCAGGCGGTTGAAAATGCGCGGCGCAATGCAAAAGCCAACGGTCTTGACAACGCTCGTTTTATCGTGAGCGATGCCGCAAGCATAAATGATCTTGGTCTGGGCAGATTTGACGTAGTGTTTGTTGATCCGCCCAGAAAAGGCTGTGACGTAAAAACGCTTGACTATATAATATCGAGCAGCCCTGAGAAGCTGGTTTATATTTCGTGCGACAGCGCAACTCTTGCAAGAGATGCCGCCGTTTTGAAAGACGCAGGCTATAGAGCCGAAAAAGTTTCGGTCGTGGATATGTTTGCGCGCACAAGCCATGTGGAGACTGTGGTTAAATTTATCAGGTGACGCGCGGCTTGATTGACAGGATTTTTGACAGGTGCGGATACGATCAGATACCGTGCTGCTTGAGAGAAATATGTTTGTAGTGAAAAAGGGATAGGGGGTATATATTTTGTCGGTAAAGTCTACAGTGCTTGAAATTCTTGAATCCAGCCGTAATACAGATGTTTCGGGAGAATATATAGCCTTAAAAACAGGCGTGTGCCGCAATTCGGTGTGGAAGGCAATAAATTCTCTGCGTCAGGACGGATATAAGATCTGTTCTTCAACCAATAAGGGCTATCGTTTGGCTGCTGACTGCGATATCATTTCTGCCGAGGGAATATCAGTAAACACAAAGATGAAAATACCGGTGTATGCTTTTAAAACAACGGATTCCACCAATATGCGCGCAAAGTGTTTTTTGGCGGAAAACGAATGCCACCGCGCGCTTTTCGCGGCGGAAGAACAGACTATGGGCAGAGGCAGGATGGGAAAAAGTTTTTATTCACCTTACGGTACCGGTATCTATATGAGCTATGTTTTTTCACCGAACGCCGAGATAACCAATGCCGTTTCTGTTACTGCCGCGGCAGCGGTTGCGGTTGTCTGCGCACTTGAAAAGCTGTGCGCGGTCTCTCCCATGATAAAATGGGTCAATGATATTTACCTTGATGAAAAAAAGCTATGCGGAATACTGACAGAAGCTGTTACAAATTATGAAACCGGAATTGTCAGCCATATAATAATAGGTATAGGGATAAACTATTCTACAGTTAAGTTTCCCGATACGATACGGGATATCGCATGTTCTCTGCCCGGTACGCGCGGCGTCACCAGAAACGAGCTTATAGGCGCCATATCGGATAATCTCTATAATATCACAAAAGATCTCAAAGACCGGTCATATTTCGATATTTACCGTGACCGAATGCTTGTGATAGGCAAAAATATAGTCTATTATCAGGACGGCAAGGCATATGATGCCTATGCTGTGGATGTGGACAGCAGCGGAGGACTGATAGTGACCGACAGCCTGGGAAATGAAAAAATACTCCGATCAGGCGAGATATCCCTGCGGCTGCGCTGAATTTTTATAATTGATAAATACGTCTGCATCAAATGCAGACGTATTTATATAAAACATAATCCAAACAATAAAAAAAAGCGGATCTGATCCGCTTTTTTTTATCAGCCTTTAAGCTTATTACCGTTGGCACCTGTATTTATATTTCCGCACAGGATAAGTTTT
>CALXGU010000002.1 GCA_944387905.1 uncultured Clostridia bacterium | reverse complement strand
TAACATTTGATGAAGGATCGAATGATACTTATATTAATGAAATTCTTGACGTATTAAAAGAAAAGAATGTAAAAGCCGCTTTTTTTGTAGACGGGAATTTTGTAAAATCCAATCCCGATCTAATTAAGAGGATGGACGCGGAGGGACATCTTGTGTGCAATCATTCGCTGAAACATCCTGATATGACAAAATATAACAGCTTTGAAGAGTATAAAAAGCAGATAACAGGCTGGGAGGAGCTTATAAGTGATCTGGGACTTACACCGCAAAAATATTTCAGATTTCCCAGCGGAAGATTTTCAAAGCAGGCACTTGAGTACAATCAGCAGCTAGGATTGAAAAGTGTTTTTTGGTCATTTGCGTATTATGACTGGGAACAGGATAATCAGCCGTCCTGTCAGGCGGCGATGGACAAGATTTATTCACGGGTCCATAACGGAGCTGTTCTGCTTTTGCATTCTACTTCAAAGACCAACTGTGAGATACTGCCACAGGTGATAGATGATCTGCGCAGTAAGGGATATACGTTTGAAAGTCTGGATGATTTTAAAAAATGACGCCGTTGTACTGAGCGCGCAGTCTCTGGATATTATCCTGTGTATCCGTGTTGTACGGTATTCCTAAATAATCCAGTATGCCTTTTGCTATAGCAACGCCGATTTCATAGGTGTTTTCTATTATAAAATCGGCATCCAGCGGGTTATCATGAAATCCGGGCATGACGATCACGGCAGGCATTCTTGTTTTCCTGAGTTCGTAAAAGCCCAGACCGCCGTAGACAGCAGCGCCTTCAGACAGGCCTATATCCTCTGTAGGGGTGATCTGACTCAAATAATCGAAAATATCCGATGCGAGACGCTCACCGTTGCCGCCCGGCTTATAATAGTATACCTGTGATCCGCGGTTCAGTGTATTAGCTGCCTGGGATTGAATTGCGACATATATTTTCGGATTTTTTGCATTTGCGTCCGCCACTACTTCGGTGAGAGACATGTCCGGATCGTTTCGTGCCGTAGATACTCCGTGCCGAGTCAGTTCATATTCTACGACGTCTGCAATAAGGTTCATTCTCCGTTCTTCTGTACCGTAATTGCCGTAGCCTATATTAAAATGCGCCGGTGATGGTGATAAATAAACGTCTGCCATTATGAAAACCTACCTTTATGTTTATTATTAATTATATTTCAATATTATATTTGTTATGACAAATAAAAAAGCATGAAAGCTTTTGCTTTCATGCTTTTTTTATTATAAATTTATAAATTGAGGAAATCTTTAAAATCGGAAATGTATTGTGCCGCTGCGGATCTGCTGCTGCTTTCGGCGAATATTCTCAAAAGCGGTTCTGTGCCGGAGAATCTGCATATCACAAAGCTGCCGTCAGTAAAATATACCTTGCAGCCGTCTTCGTAACTTATATGGTCCACTGTCACTGAAAATTCAGGAAGTTTTTTCTGTTCAAATACAAGATCATTGATCACATGTTTATATTCCGGTGCGAATCTGAGGTTATCTTCAACCATTACAAATTTGCCGAATTTGCGTTCCAGTTCGTCCATTATTTCCGACGCCGACTTTCCGACAACGCTGATCATTTCCGCGAAAAGTGAGGCGGCATAAACAGAATCCTTGCCGTGTATGTGTCCGCGTACCGTAAGACCGCCCGATGATTCGCCGCCCAGTACGGCGTCGACTTTATCGATCTGAGATGAGATATACTTGAATCCTACCGGAACCTCATAACACTTTTCGCCGAAGCTTTCCGCTATTTTGTCAAGCATATGAGTTGTGGCAAGATTGCGGACGACAGGTCCCTTCCAGCCTTTATATTTTACAAGATAATAGTACAGCATACAAAGTATTTCATTTGCGTTTATGTATCTTCCGTTGCTGTCGATGACACCCAGTCTGTCGCCGTCGCCGTCCATAGCAATACCCAGATCATAACCGCCCTTTAATACTGTATCGCGCAAAAGCCCCAGGCTTTTTTCACTCGGAGCGGGCATTACACCGCCGAAATACGCGTCCTTATTTATGTTGATTGTATCAATGGTGCAGCGTGCAGTATGGAAAATAACAAGCAACGGATATGTGCCGGATCCGTGCATTGAGTCAAAAACCACTCTCAATCCGCGTTTCCTGAGTGCGCCCGTATCCAAAAGACCGATAATATCGTCAAGGAATTTATTGAATGGGTTTGATATAAAAACTATCTTACCCTGTTTTACAGCCTGATCAAATTCAATGAAATTTATATCTTTTATATCTTCTATTATCTTTTCAAGCTCTGATGTCGTTTCAAGCGGAGCGTCTCTGCCTTCATCGACAATAAGCTTGATACCGTTATATTCCGAAGGGTTGTGCGAAGCAGTTATTTCTATGCCGAAATGCAGTTTTTGATCTTTGACTGTATGCATCACAAGCGGGGTGGGAACTGATCTGTGTATAAACCAAACAGTAACTCCCGCGTATGCCATGACCTCAGCAACCCATTTTGCAGCCTCTGCGGACAGAAATCTGCGGTCGTATCCTATTATTACCGGTTTGTCGGTTTTGTTTTGCTTTTTCATCAGTTCAACAATAGCCGCAGCTACTGTTCTGATGTTAGAACAGATAAAGTCTTGTCCGATAACCGCTCTCCAGCCTCCGGTTCCAAATTTAATAGAGTTTTCCATTTCAGCCCAGCCTTTCTAAAGTGGTATTTACCTCGTTTGTAAAACGGTCTATAAACTGTGAGATATATTCTTTTGCAGAAATATCATTTTCGATCATCGGCATAAGATCCATGCCAAAGCTGATGCTGTCACAGCTGTCTGTACTGTGAGACGCGAAAAATGTCGCATTGGCATAGCGTCTGCCGACGGCGGCGTTATCATAACGCTTTCCTCCCACCACATGCGAGAGGTGTACCTGTAGCAGCTGCGTTGCAAGCTGTGGATAAGCGCTTGTATCAAGACAGAGCTTATCAGAATCGCACAGCCAGTCAAGTCCGCGCCAGACCTCCAGAGCGATAAACTTTTGCGGCCTGCATTCCGGCGGCATTTTTTTGACCGCCTGAATAACTCTGAGCGCGACAGCCACGTGTGTTTCATGCTTGTCTGCGATATTGTGTGTATAAAGGTATTTGGGCTGCACCTGCATAAGCAGCTGGTATATTTCTTCGACAGGATCGGCATTTTGAGCATTTTTAACAGCAGAAGAAGGATAACCCAGCTGAATAACGGCGCGATATTTTCCGAGCCGCGCAGCTGTCTGCTGTTCATCTATGCGGACCTGTTTCATTTGTTCATCTGTATAATTTTCGTACTCACCGGAGCGTGGGCTGGATGCGCCGTCGGTAACGACAACGCCGCAGAAGTGTCTGGTTTCACTGTCATAGCAGTCCGCGATAGGCGAGTATGCCATTATTTCAATATCGTCTTGATGTGCTGCGATGCACATATCCGTAACCTGAGAGAGTGATTCCTCAGCCGGATAATAAACGGTTGCATTTTCATTTTTGAATTTCACTGATATCTCCCTCTTTCCGATCAAAAGCTCTGATTGCCTGTATAAACGACAGTCACATTATCATGAAGCTGCAGTATAGAGGCAGGCACCTGAGGAGTAACAGGTCCGGTAAAGGCCTTTTTGACAATATCATATTTTTCAGGACCTGCAATAAGCAGTATTTTTTTCGCACTGAGTATAGATTTGAAGCCCATTGTCAGAGCGTGAGTAGGCATGCCTCCGTTAGGAAAGAATCTGGAGTTGGCTTTCATAGTCGACTCGGAGAGCTTTACACGTCTGGTTTTGATATCAAAGTGATCTGACGGCTCGTTGAAACCTATATGTCCGTTAAAACCGATACCCAGAAGCTGCAGGTCTATACCACCCAGTTTGGCTATTAAATTATCGTAGTCAGCACATTCACGGTCAGCATCCTCACACATGCCGTTTGGAACATATGTACGGAATTTATCGATATTTATATGGTTAAAAAAATTAGTATCCATAAAATATCTGTAACTCTGATCGTGATTGGCGGGCAGACCGCAGTATTCATCAAGATTAACGGTAGTTACGTCTTTAAAGTCAATATCACCTTTGTTGTACCATTCGATCAGCTGTCTGTAGATACCAAGAGGTGAGGAACCGGTAGCAAGACCCAATACCGAATCGGGCTTTTGAATAACCTGAGCGGATATGATATTTGCGGCGCGTCTGCTCATTTTCTCATAACTTTCTTCTC
Organism: uncultured Clostridia bacterium; assembly: GCA_944387905.1. Taxonomy (GTDB): domain Bacteria; phylum Bacillota; class Clostridia; order Oscillospirales; family QAKW01; genus RGIG9041. Next base: position 24,664 of record CALXGU010000002.1, on the reverse strand, counting down.
TGTAAATGTACATAATCCTGCATCCTTTCTGTTCAATTTCGGTTATAGCAAAGAATGTACAGTGAAAACGAGCATCATAACCGAATTCACCGAACATTTCAATCCTTTACAAGCAACATTATAGCATATATTTCAAAATTTGGCTTATAAGTTAAGCCTCTTGTTTTATAATTTTGGTTTTATTATATTGCAAATTATAAACAAACAGATTATAATAAAACCAAAATTATAATAAAGCGGCATGACAATTTGAAAGTTGGGGAAAATTCATGGAATATTCTAAAACAATGCTCAGCAGCAGCGTAAAAATAGACGGGATATACACAGTGCATTATTTTGAATATACTAAAGATTTTGAGTATTCTGGAGAAATACATGATTTTTGGGAAATTGTGTATGCCGATAAAAAAAGACTGTATATAACGGCGGGATCGAAAGAAATAGAGCTTGAGGTCGGGCAGATGTATATACACAAGCCGAACGAATTTCATAATCTGAGGTGCGACGGAGAGCATGCGGCAAATTCGGTAATAATATCTTTTGACTGTGACTGCCGTGAGCTTATGCCGATTGCGGGAATGGTCATCACCTGCGGCAGCGAGGAGCGGCGGCTTATAGGCAATATCATCAAGGAGTCGCTCGATGCTTTTTCTACTCCTCTTGGCATACCCTTTACCCGCAGGATGGAAAAATCGGGCAGCGGAGCATACGGCTGCGAGCAGCTTATACGAATTTATATAGAACAGCTGTTGATATTGCTGATACGAGGCAATAAAAGCACTGCACCTGTCAAAAAGGCGGAAAGCGGCAGGCTGCTTGCGCGTATATGTGAATATCTTGAAAAGAATATCCAAAACAGACTTAGATTTGAGGATATAATGAAACAGTTCAACCTTTCTGCATCGGTGATAAAAAAGCTTTTCAGAGAACAGATGGACTGCGGAGCCATGGAATATTTCACAAGACTGAAAATAGACGCCGCAAAGCAGATGATACGAGAGGGCAATTATAACTTTACCGAAATAGCGGATATTTTGGCATTCAGTACATCTCAATATTTTACCACAGTGTTCCGCCGTATTGCCAAAATGACCCCGACCGAGTATTCGCTGTCGGTGCGCGCAAATCTCGAAAAGTCAGGAGAAGACATATGATGGAACAGTATAAATCGGATTTTTTCAACAGCTGTAATATAGAACTTCATAAGATAGCCAAAGAATCGGGGATCAAGACTGCAGATATGGTTATAATCCCCGATCTGTTAGAGCGCGGCAAGCGTTTTATAATGACTTGGCTAAGGGATGTGCCGCTCAAGGAGGCGTTCAAGAATGACGCGCAGATGTTTTATTATAACGTTGCGTGCATAGCGTTCTGCGGCGGTATAGCCTATGCGGACGCATGGGACAAGGATATTGCGCAGATAAAGACAGGCGCAGTTGATACCATACTCGCATCTCAGCGCAATATACCTGCGCTTGCTGCGGATATACTCGGTCTTGACAGCGACGGCGCGCAGAGACTGCATCAGCTTGAAGACAGTATGTTCAGCAGGTTTTTGAGTCTTATGTCTGAGTATTGGGAAAAGGAGGACCCGCGCCCGTTTTTATTTCAGGGTCTGCTGGCTTTTTTTCAGACGGGTGTGTCTTACAGACTTAATAAATGACGGTTTTGCGGGACTGAGCTTTACTGTTTTGCGCTCTGAACCGTCTTTTGTGAAAATAAACACCCCTGCAAATATTTGCAGGGGTGTTTATGTTTTTAAACAGTCAGAAATCCGTCCTTGACGTATCTGTACATTTTTACGTAGGTATAATACTTGCCGCTGTCGCTGCCGTCGTCGGAAAAATAATAGTATCCGCCGCCAAGCGCTATAATACCGGTAGCACCCGGCGGAAAATCGAATCCGCGCACGCTGTCTATACCGTAGCGGCGCTGATTTGCCGTTTTTAAGTGCTCCGTTTCAAGATCTATAAGGAAAAGCCTGTGGTTTTCAAACTGTGGCTTTTTACCGGGATAAACAGCGGCGATAAGTTTGTTTGTGTATGGATCATATTCCAGGTTTTGTATACCGTATTCGGTGTTTCCTGTGTACACAAAAATTTTTTCGTCTGCCGTAATGTGATTTATTTTTTCCGGCTGATCCAGGCAAAACGGCAAAAGCGCGTCGTCCAGTTTGTCTGCGCTGAACCTGAGTATTATTTGATTATCGTTGTCATCACGGGAGATATCACCGTATATGCCGTACGCCACAAAGACCGATTCCTCCGGAGCAGTATAGCTGCAGACCGTAATACCGTCAATTCCGCTGCAGCCGTATCTGTGATTTTTGTAAGAGTAATCGTCATAGACGTCGCTCAGCGCGACAGCTGACGCCACACCGTCACTTCCGGCGTCTATATTCATTTTCGTGATTTTGCCGGTGTCAAATCTTATAACAAAAAACGTGTCGTGAAACGATGAGTTTGTGCCGAGCCGTTCAAGTATTTGAGCGCCTATGATATCGCTTTTGTATTCAAGCGAGCCGTATATAAAGCCGTTTCTGTACGCAATACAGCCCAGATGTCCGGTAATGCCATTGACCGAGCCTACCGCTTTGCCGCTCATATCGGTTTTGAGCAAAAAAGTTGTGAAGGAAAAGTACATATATTTCCCGTCTGTAGCTATACCCTGGACATGGCTTTTGCTGTCGTACGCTCCGGAAAAAACCGAAACGGGCAGACGTCTGATATCAAGCATGCAGTTTTTCAAATATTAAACATCCTCTCTGCGTTTTTAGCGGTTATGTCTATTATCTGCTGAGTTTGCATGTCTCTGAGCTGAGCAATTTTTTGGGCGACATACAGAGTATAATCAGGACGGTTGAGCTTGCCGCGAAACGGTTCCGGCGCAAGATACGGGCAGTCGGTTTCGAGCAAGAGTCTGTCAAGCGGTATTTGTCTTGCACATTCGACTGCGTTTTTGGCGTTTTTAAATGTGACAACTCCGCCCAGCGACACAGACAGCCCCATGTCCAGTACTTGTTTCATCGTTTCCGGCGAGCCCGAAAAACAGTGAAAAACCCCTTTTTTGGGAGTGTGCTCTCTGACCGTACTGAGAGTGTCCGCCGTGGCGTCCCGGGAATGTATGACTACCGGAAGGCCGATATCGTTTGCAAAATCTATCTGTTTTGCAAACCAGTATTTTTGAGTATCCCTCGGTGAGGAGTCCCAGTGATAGTCCAGTCCTATTTCCCCGACTGCGACTACTTTCGGATGTCTTGCAAGCTGCTGCATTTGCTGCCACATCTCTAGGTTTATATCAGCTGTATCGCATGGATGAAAGCCCGCCTGTGCAAATATAAAGTCATATTTTTCTGCAAGCTCAATAGACTGCAGGGTGGTTTCGATATTGCATCCGACACAAATCGCCTTTGCGACTCCGTTCTGAGGCAGCTGCATAATGAGCTCATCGCGGAAACCGTCATAGTCCGGCTCATACAGATGGCAGTGAGTATCGATCAAACCTGTCATCTTATTTTAGAACCTGCTGGGATGCTGTCGTCAAGGAACAAAATTTTCACTCCGTCCGGTGTATCTGCTGCAAGAAGCATGCCCTGCGAGGTCTGACCGCGCAGCTTTGCAGGCGCGAGATTGTCTACAAGAGCTATTGTTTTGCCGGTGAGCTCTTCAGGCTTGTAATACTGAGCTACTGCGGATAGAATCTGCTTTGTCTCAAATCCGTTATCTACCTTCAATACCAAAAGCTTGTCGCTCTTTTCCAGCTTTTCACAGCTTATAATCTTTGCAGCGCGCAGCGACACCTTGGCAAAATCCTCTATTTTTATTTGTTCCTCTTTAGGTTTTTCGGCTTTTTCAGTTTTGTTATTGTTTTCAGCCTCTATTTCCTTGAGCATTTTCTGGGCGTCGATCCTTGCGAAAAGTATGGTGTTTTCACCCAGAACATGTCCGTCCTTAACGGCGCCGAACTGAGTCAGAGACTCAAGAGAGCCGTCTTTAAGGTTGAGCTGTTCATGGATCGCCTTGGATGTGTCGGGCATAAACGGAGACAGGAGTACTGCACAGAAACGAATAGTCTCTATAAGGTTATAGAGCACTTCCTTAAGTCTCTGATGGTCGCCGTCCGGTCTTCCCAGTATCCACGGCTCTGTCTCGTCTATATACTTATTTGCGCGTCTGAGCAGAGCAAAAATATCGTCTATTGCGTCAGCAACGTGCATGGTATTCATATGCTCTTCTACAAGTTTCGGCGTCTCAAGAGCAAGGTCAATAAGCTGACTGTCTATACCATCTGTCGTGCCATGGCTCACGATTCCGTCAAAATACTTACGGCTCATGGTGATAGTACGGTTCACAAGATTTCCGAGTATGTTAGCAAGTTCTGAGTTGATACGCTCGATTATCAGTTCATAGGAGATTACCCCGTCATTTGCAAAAGGAATCTCATGAAGTACAAAATACCTTACCGCGTCCACTCCGAACAGTTTTACAAGATCGTCGGCGTAGATGACGTTGCCTTTTGATTTGCTCATCTTGCCGTCACTCATAATAAGCCACGGATGACCGAACACCTGTTTGGGCAGAGGCTGGTTCAGAGCCATAAGAAGTATCGGCCAGTAAATGGTATGGAATCTTACGATATCCTTGCCGATAAGATGAAGATCACATGGCCAGTACTTTTTGTATTCCTCTGAATGATTGCCGTCCGGGTCGTAGCCAATGTTTGTAATATAGTTGGAAAGTGCGTCTATCCATACGTACACAACGTGCTTTGGATCAAAGGTAACGGGTATGCCCCAGTTGAAAGAGGTGCGGGTGACGCACAGATCAGACAGACCGGGTTTGATAAAATTATTAATCATCTCGTTTTTACGAGCAGGCGGCTGTATAAAATTCGGGTGCTGTTCTATATACTGTTCCAGACGGTCTGCATACTTGGAGAGTTTGAAAAAGTATGCCTCTTCCTTAGCTTTATGAACTTCTCTTCCGCAGTCCGGGCATTTTCCGTCAACAAGCTGACTTTCAGTAAAGAAAGATTCGCACGGGGTACAGTACATTCCTTCATAGGCGCCTTTATATATGTCGCCCTGCTCATAAAGCTTATTGAATATTTTCTGGATTTTTTCCTCATGGGATTTGTCGGTAGTTCTGACAAATCTGTCATAGGTCGTGTTCATGATATCCCAGATATCCTTTATCTGAGCGGCTACATTATCAACAAACTGCTGGGGCGAGATGCCTGCCGCTTCGGCTTTTTGCTGGATTTTTTCACCGTGTTCGTCTGTTCCGGTCTGGAAATAAACATCATAACCCTGCATGCGTTTGTATCTTGCGACGCTGTCCGCAAGAACGATCTCATATGTGTTCCCGATATGCGGCTTGCCTGATGTATAGGCGATAGCCGTCGATATATAAAACTTTTTGCTCACAGTAAAAATTCCTTTCATAATTTTCCCTTTTCTATATAGTATATAATAAAAGGAGCGATAAATCAATAATATAAAAAATAAAAGCTGTACATTAAACCGGCGGTGTTGAAATATTTTCATTTTGTTTTATAATGAAGTTATGAATCATAAAATCTGAGGAGGCGGCAAAATGAAGATAAGAATACACGACACACGAGTTATATGTCAAAATAAAACCGGAGTACATAACTATTTTGCGTGGCCGTCAGTTGCTAGACTGCAGGACGGAAGACTTGCGATGGTTGCGTCAGGGTTCAGACTGGGGCATATATGTCCGTTTGGGAAGGGTATTATATGTTACAGTGATAATGAAGGCGGGACATGGAGCAATCCGGCAGTCATAATAGACACGCCGCTGGACGACCGCGACTGTGGTATATGTACTTTCAAAGATGGCGGCGTAGTAGTCACCAGCTTTAATAATACTTTTGATTTTCAAAGAAAACAGCTGAACGTGACAGAAAATGCCTATATAACGGAATACAAAAGCGCATACATTGGATTTGCGGATAATAAATGTAAACAATCCGATTATTTGGGTTCAGTTTTTACGATCAGCCGTGATTCAGGCAGGTCATTTGATGGACTGTACCGTATACCGGTTTCATCACCGCACGGACCGTGCCTGCTTCCGAACGGGGATATGCTGTATGTCGGAAGAGTATTCGGTTCCGACTCTTCAAAGTTTTGCGGACCGGCACTGCAAAGCTATATTTTGCGTCCTGACGGAACGTATTATAAAACAGGAGAGATAAAAGATATAACAGGCGATTTGTTTTTGTGCGAGCCGAATGCTGTTGTACTTGACAACGAAACTGTAATTGTACATATACGCGTACAGGGCAAAAACACATTTACTGTTTATCAGAGTGAGTCAGAAGATTATGGTAAAACTTTCACACGACCTCACCCTGTGCTGTCTGAAAACGGCGGAGCTCCCGCACATTTGATGCAGCATTCAGACGGCACATTGATTTCAGTCTACGGCTGTCGATGCTATCCGTATGGAATCAAGGCTATGCTCAGTCATGACAGGGGTCGTACATGGCAGACAGACTATACGCTGTATGAGGATACTGTATCTTCCGATCTGGGCTATCCGTGTTCAGTTGAACTGAAAAATAAACGGATATTGACCGTGTTTTACGCTCATTTGAAAAAAGATATGCCCGCTGTCATAATGCAGACCATATGGTCGTATGAACAGTAAATAAAAATATATAATGCAAGAAAAAAGAGCCCCTTACGGGACTCTGAAAAGTTATTATTTTTCGCTGAGTTTTTGTATGCAGTTTTTGCAGACATTTTTATCTTTGTAAGTGATTATATCGTTGCCCTCGCCGCAGAAGATACAACACGGACGATACTGCTTTAAAACTATACTCTCTCCATCGACGAAAATTTCCAGCGAATCTTTTATTCCGATGTTAAGAGTGCGTCTGAGCTCTATAGGCAGCACTATTCTCCCCAGCTCATCTATTTTTCTAACAATTCCTGTCGCTTTCATTTTTCCGCTCCTTCGTTATTTGTCATTTATTATATAAGTATACGACAAAAAAATACAAAAGTCTATCTATTTTTTATAAAATTATCGAATTATTATGGGTAAGTTTTTTAATGTTTTAATATTATTTTCGATTATAACAGCAGTGATACAGAAAAACACGGCTGAGCTGACAGGAGCGGTACTGGAAAGCGGACAGCGAGCGATTGAATTTACGCTTACGATGGGAGCGGCAATAATAATATACAGCGGGCTAATGAACGTAGCAAACAGAGCAGGTTTATGCAGACTGTTGTCAAGACTTCTGCGACCGGTTCTGATACGACTCTTCGGTCCGCTTGACAGCAGTACCATGACAGATATTACAATGAATATCGCCTGCAATTTTTTAGGACTGGGCAATGCGGCGACACCGTACGGAATCAGTGCTGTAAAATCAATGGCTGCAGGTGATACGGCGACAAATGCGATGATCCTGTTTGTGGTAATAAATACATCGTCTATACAGTTTATGCCGACGACGCTAGCCGCGGTACGAAAAAGCGCCGAAAGTGTATCGCCGCTTGATATACTTCCGTGTATTTGGATATGTTCTGTTGTATCGCTTACGGCAGCGGTAATAAGCTGTAAAATATGCGAAAGGGCTGAAAAATATTTTGCAAAGCTACATAATGCCGGCACTTATAGCCGTGATAATAACGGCAGGCATAATAAAGCGGGTAAACGTATTTGAAGCGTTTATTGAAGGAGCAAAGCAGGGCGTGGGCACGGTGGTGACGATTTTGCCAACTCTTTGTACGCTGTTTTTCTTGATAGGCATATTTATGTCATCCGGTGCGTCGGATATAATGAGCTTTGCGGCGTCGCCTTTTGCGTCACTTATAGGTTTGCCGGATGCGGTGATTCCGCTTATGATTCTGCGACCGCTGTCGGGCTCGGGAGCGATGGCATTTTTTAAAACAGTTGTTGAAAGCTTCGGCGTGGACAGCTTTACAGGCAGGGTGGCGGCGGTAATGCTCGGCTCAAGCGAAACTACAATGTATACTGTAAGTGTATATTACGGTGCGGCGGGAGTCAAAAAAACAAGACATACTATACCTTGTGCGCTGATAGGAGACTTTACCGCTTTTATTACAGCCGGATTGCTCGTACGACTGTTTTTTAAATAAATGTTGAAAAATGCGGAATTTGTTATATAATATATTAAGGAAATATATTAAGGAGATATATAAGATGGCAGATAAAAAAATAATGGTGGAAATGTCCGCCAGACATGTACATGTTACAGAAAGTGATCTGGAGACGCTTTTCGGAAAAGGCGCAACTCTTACACCAAAGCGCGATCTTTCCCAGCCGGGACAGTTCTTGAGCGAGGAACGTGTAGACCTGATAGGGCCTAAAAAGACAATATCAAATGTTTCGATACTCGGTCCTACCCGTCCCGAAACACAGGTTGAGATTTCGCTGACAGACGCAAGAACATTGGGAGTGACAGCGCCTATCCGCATGAGCGGTGATGTCAAAGGATCAGGAGCCGTGACGATAAAAGGACCGGCAGGAGAGATAGAACTTCAGGAAGGCGTGATAGCTGCAAAGCGGCATATACATATGACTCCTGATGATGCGCAGAAGATGGGACTTGAGGACGGACAGGTGGTGTCTGTAAAAATAGAAGGAGAGCGCGGGCTTGTATTTGATCAGACGGTGCTCAGGGTATCAAAGAAATTTGCAACAGCTATGCATATTGATACAGACGAGGCAAATGCGGTAGCGCTTCCAAGAGATGCCGTCGGCGTTATACTTGATTAAAAAAACGGATGCTTTGCATCCGTTTTTTATTTGTCAGAAATACTTAAGGAAGTATCAATACATAAATTTGTTTAGCTTTTTTGTTTGAGTTTTCTGTATTTTCTGCGAAGTCTGTTTATATGCCGTTCCAGTTCACCGCTGTTTATAAATTCAGCGAGAATGTACTGATCAAAAGCAGGAACTGTACAAGATCGAAATCCGAGTTTTTCTTCATATTTTTCAAGCAGGTTTTCGGGCAGCACCATATATCCTATTCTCAGAGCCGAGGACAGGCTTCTGGAAAATGTATTGACATATATCACCCGCCCTTGCGGAGCAATCGAATATATAGTGTCTGCAGGCTTTGCGAAAACAGAAAATTCGGATTCGTAATCGTCTTCTATAATGTATCCGTTTTTGCTGCACGCCCAGTCGACGTACTCAGCACGTTTTGAGGCGGAGGCGGATATACCGCTTGGATAGCTGTGGAACGGAGTCACGTGCAAAATACGGGCATCGGACACCTTTAATGCCGCGCTTGTGATACCGTCGCCTTTCAGCTCAAGCTTTCGGTATTCTACTGATGCTGATTTATATATCTGCTCTATTTTCTCATAAGACGGGCTTTCTATTCCGTAAATCATATCTTTGTCAAATATTTGAGTAATAAGGGTATAAAGGTATTCCGCGCCGGAGCCGATAACGATCTGCTGAGATGAAACAGTCATACCTCTCACTCTTGCAAGATAGTCTCGTATAGCGTTTTGCAGCTCCTCGCTGCCTTTTCCCGGAGTTTTTAATATTATTTTATCTCCGTAATCGCTCAGTACCCTGCGTATTGTTTTTGCGTATGCAGAAAATGGGAAATCTTCGTTTTGTGAATTTTGTGATTTTATATGTATGTGCGGTCTGTATACGCCGCTGTATGCAGAAAGCGCGCTGCTGTCTCTGCAGACAAAGTATCCGCTTCTTTCTCTCGATGTGACATATCCTTCATCGCACAGCATAGCATATGCGTGTTCTACTGTTATGACGCTGATACCCAGTTCCTCAGAAAGCAGTCTTTTTGACGGCATCTTTGATCCCGGAGCGATTATTTTTTCTACAATGTCATTTCTAAGCTGATTGTAAAGCTGTAAATACGCAGGCTTTTTACTGTTTTTTTCAATTTTATATTTCATAACTGATTATATATTTTCCTGTTGTACTGACTTTTTTATAATATCAAAATTATTATAAAAAAAGATATTAAAAATGTCAATACAATTGAATAAAGCTGTTAATTAGTAATTGACAAATGAGAAAGCATAAATTATAATATGTGCATATGAGGAATAAAATGAATATAATATGTGCATATGAGGAATAAAATGAATGATATCAGCTTAAATAACATAGAAAAAGCAAAAAATGAAGGCTTGGACGGCAATATAGAATGTGCAAATACATTCGCCAAATCTCAGACTTTGAGTGACTTTGACGCCCGGACACCGACGGCAGATGGTACATATGACAAAAAGGAGAATGTAATTGCAGGAGCTGCAGGAGCTCTGGTATTTGCGGCTTTTGGAGGCCTTGCTTACTTTGCTATTTATCAAACGGGCTTTATAGCAGGCATATGCGGATTGATAACTGTTATATTATCAGGCTACGGTTATCAGCTGTTCTCCGGAAAAAAGGGATCACTTAAAGGAGTTATTTTGTCAGTTGTTTTTACTGTTTTAGTAATAGCCGCATCTGAGTATTTATGTATTTCGCATATTATATATTCAGAGTTTAAAACTGAATATGCTATCAATTTTTTTGATGCGGTAAGACTCACTCCGGTTTTTTTAAGTGATGGTCAAATTTTGACTAATGTTTTGAGAGATTTGCTTATCGCTTATGCTCTCGGTGCAGTGGCATCGTTTGGAACTGTAAAATCAGCATTCAAAGAAAGCAGACAGAAAAATTCTGTACAAAAATAAAAACGCCCAATAGGGAGACACTCCGTAAAGAAGTTGTCTCCCTTTCGCTTTTGTAGTCAGCTGGAATGATTGTATTCCTAAGAAAATCAGTATATTCGAAGGATTATAGAACGAAAAACAAAGTTTCACAAAACATAATAATGTTATAATCTTCTACATTAGTTATGGATTAGTTATGACAAAATGATAATAATACGAAAGCGCTATTTCAAGTTCTTTTTAAATCAATCTTAAATTCGTATTATTTTTAACTAAAAAATATCCAACCTTTTTTTTGCTTCTGTGTCTATATGGGTGAAAGCTTTCAAGGAGATCAAACAGATGAAACGAGAGCAAGCCGAGAAAATTGCAATAGAATACCTGAAACCCATATATGGATTCGCTTTGAAACGATGTGCCAATTTACAGGATGCAGAGGATTTAACGCAGGAAATTGTGTTGAAAGTGTTCCGTGCACTTCTTTGCATGGAAGATATTAAAGCTCCAGATAAATTCATATGGACGGTAGCACACAATACCCTTGCAAATTATTATCGTGGAAAAGTAAAAACTGCAGTGGGCGTTCCGATTGACAGCCTTGTCGAGCTGCTACCGTCAGATGATGATACCGCAAGCGGTATCATCGAAAAGGAAAATACCGACTGTCTGCACAGAGAAATTGCATATCTCTCAAAACTGCAACGCCGAATAGTGATTGCATACTATTTTGAAAACAAAAGGCAGGAAGCAATTGCAAGCGAGCTGGGTATTCCTCTCGGCACAGTCAAGTGGCATCTGTTTGAAGCGAAAAAAGACTTGAAGAAAGGAATGAATACCATGAGACAAACAGGTGAACTTAAATTTAACCCCATTAAATTTGAACTTTGTGGAACAAACGGTTCTCCCGGAACGAAAGGGGCGAATAATAATTTCTTTCGTAGTATATTACCTCAAAACATTGTGTATTCCGTATGGAAAGAAGCAAAAACGGTAGGAAAAATTGCAGATGATCTCGGTGTTTCTCCTGTGTATGTAGAAAGCGAAGCTGAATATCTTGCTGAATACGGGCTTTTGAAAGAAAAAGACGGTAAATATCTCTGCAATATCCTGCTGGATGAAGCAAGCAATGAACTGATTACATTAAAAGATAAACTCTACTGTCAAGCTGCAAAACTGTTTGCAAACGAGTTATTTGACGAACTGACGAACGGTGAAATTTTGAAAGATCCGCGTATTATCTGCGGTCAAACCGATCAGCCGATTACTTTTACAGAAGATACCCGTGCAGACGATAATTTTATCCTATGGTCGCTGATTCCGTATATTGCGACACTCAGCGGAGAAAGTCTGATGGATAAAAGTATTTCCTTTGATGAAGTTGCCACCATCCGTCCTGACGGCGGATATAATATCTGTTACGCATCGATTGCTGCGCCGAACGTGAAGCTGCCTATGTATTTTGAAAGTATGCTGCATTTTTGCGGTCCTTTTTGGAACAGAAACAAAGATTATACCTTGTGGCAAATTGACTCAGAATGGTCAACCGGGCGGGTACACGACGGATACATTGAAAAAGCGAACCGGATTTTATCTATTTTATCTAAGCTGAATGATTCTAACGAAGAGGATTTTGCTTTTCTTGAAGAAGCGGGAATTATAAAAACGAGAATGGATATTGACAGGAACAAAGGCTGGTTTAAATTTGTTTCGCAAGTGGTTTGGCTGGAAAACAGCCAAATCAAAAATGAGCTGCTTGCAATCGGCGACCGTATTAAAGAAAGGCATTGGGCTGAATTGGAAACAATGAAAGAATCATTTGTCACAGCGGTTTTGAATGAAACACCGAAGCACCTGCACAAAATGCAGAAATTTGGACTGCAACATATTTTCTTTGCTGATAGTTGGTTCATTTTACATTGCTTGAAAGAGCTTGTGAACAACGGCAAACTGAAACTCCCAACTGAGAAACAGAAAAAATCGTTAACAACAATTATCGTACCAAATGAATAAAAATACACAGCCCACAGACTCATTTGAATCCGTGGGCTGTGTATTTATTTATATATGAGTTCTTGGTTGGCAAATTTTGCGTGATTGAGAATATGAATATTTTCAAAAAACGCTGATATCCTGTCCACAGGAATAACGAGCATCGGATTTTAATAGCCAAAATCCAAAGTAATTAAAAAATAGGGGAAACTTCCTTACGGAGTGTGCCCCAAGGGCGTTTTTTTAATTGTCAAATTATATACGGACAGAAATATTCGTTCGTATACTTCAGCAAAAAATAAGAGCCGAATGAATATCAAACGGCTCTTATAAATTCAGCTACCACGGATTGGTTGAGTTTTTATCAGGATCCTTTTGTGGATTGTTGGAATCCGGAGTTTCAGTGTTTTGACCGGTATCTGTACCGCCTTCAGGAGTTTCGGTGTCTTGATCAGTATTAGATGGCTGCTGTTCGTCAGAAGGCGTTTCAGAATTTTCTCCGGATGGCTGATCAGTTTCATCACCACTGACTTCAGGCGGTGTTTCTTCTACAGGCGCCGAATGAAGTGTACATGGCTCTGTGGGAACTCCGTCCGGGAAAAAGCTGCCGGTTGCTTTATTAGGACAGTTTTCAGTTAAGGCCATGCCGCTGTCAAAGCAATATTCAGCAGATACAAGTGTTGTTGGTTTGGGCAGCGCTTTATAGGCGAGTCCGTTGTGGACTTTTGACATCACTTTTTTCCACGTGGTCGCAGCAGGATTTGCACCGGAATAATAAACTGTCTTATTGTAATCATAACCATACCAGACAACACCGGTGTAGTATGCTGTATAACCTGCAAACCAACGGTCATAATCATCTGAAGTTGTACCGGTTTTACCGGCAATCTCAGTCGTGCCGAAATTAGCCGGAGTACCAGTACCGCTTGTTACTGCATAACTTAGCAGAGAGTTTATGGTATTTGCGGTTTCTGATGTCATAGCAGTGTGGGATTCCACTTTGTTTTCCAAAATCACTCTGCCGTTTTGATCTACAACCTTGGTATAAAAGTATGGCTTTGTATAGGTTCCGCTGTTGGGAAATGATGCGTATGCTGCTCCCATTTCAACCACATTGACACCTTTTGTAAGACCGCCCAGACCGAGTGCTGCTACATTTTCATCATTATGTGACCTATCCATGTCGGACGTCACAAGAGATGTAAATCCCAGGTTATCTATCATGAAGTCGATAGAACGTTTAAATCCGACGGCAACATTCACTCTTGCTGCAACGGTATTAAGTGATTGGGCTATACCGGCCTGAAGAGTTACTCTTTTATTTGATTCATATCTTGACTGGTTTTTCGGGTACTGTTTTTCCTCGTCAATATACCAGTCTAATATCATAGACGACGGTGAGAGTGCATTATTTCCGTCAACGGATACCGCATATTCTATTCCCGGTGCATAGGTTGAAAGAGGCTTTATGCTGGAACCGGGCTGACGGAATGTCATTGTGGCTCTGTTAAGTCCTCTGGCTAAGGTTTTTTCGCCGATACCTCCGGCTATTGCTACAACACCTCCGGTGCTGTTGTCTATAATGGCCATAGCGCTTTGAGGTGTTACCATATTGCCGTTATCGTCTTTTGCAGATATATTTGGGAAATTGTCCGGATCATTATATACACTGTCAACACATTCCTGGACGTCAGGGTCATACGGTGTAAATATCTGCAATCCGCCTGAGTAAACAAGAGTTTCAGCATATACTTTGCTGTAACCTTTTATGTCAATCAGATCATTTATAACGGAATCAGTAACAGCATCAACATAATAGCTCTTTACAATAGCAGAAGAGGATCCGGATGTTGAACCGTCGGAAAGAGTAAGTTCTTCCGCCTTAGCGGCTTCCGCTTCCTCCTGAGATATATACCCAAGCTCAGCCATTTTGTTAAGTACAGTAGCCGCACGTTCCTTATTGTTTTCGTAATTGGTTATAGGATCGTATGTCGCGGGCGATTTTGTGATCGATGCAAGGCATGCACACTCCGCAAGAGTGAGATCCTTGACATCCTTATTGAAGTATTTGTTTGCTGCCGTCTGCACTCCGTAGCAGCCTTGTGACAGATTTATGGTATTGAGGTATACCTCAAGGATTTGGTCTTTATTATATTGGCTTTCCAGGTACCATGCTCTGCGCATCTCCTGGATTTTTCTTGTTATAGTATGGTCGTCGTCATTAGTGAGATTTTTTACCAGCTGCTGCGTTATTGTAGAGCCTCCGAACGAGCTTGTACTCTTGGGATTAAAGAAATTCAAGACGGCATAAGCCGTGCGTTTCAAATCGACTCCGTTATGCTTGTAAAAACGCTCATCCTCAATGGCGATTACAGCGCGCTGCATATTCAATGGGATCTGATCAATATTTACCCAAATTCTGTTTTCAGTGCCGTGAAGCTGTTCGATCTCTACATCATTGCCGTCTTTTTTTCCGTAAATAACCGTAGTATAGTTTAGAGAATTATCAAGGTATGAAAGATCGAATTCGCCGTCAACATATGCAAATACATACCATAGAAAAACAGAAGAGGTAAAGACACCGGTCAGTATCATGGTAAGACAAACAGCCCAAACCGCTCTGCGCCAAGGGCTTCTTTTTTTATTTTTTTGTTTGCTTGTTTTTTCCATATCTGTTTCTGCTGTGTTTTGATCTGAAATGTCCGGCGTTGAAATAAAATCCGAACTATAAATAAACTCGGGATCGATTATCTTTGTTGCCATATCATCCGTTTGCTGATTCAGCTCAGATGTCACTATTTCTTTTTTTGACTTTCGGCTTTCATATTTTCGTATTAGTTTTGCAAGAAACTTTTTGAACATTTTACAACTCCAAAAATATAATGTTTAACATATAACTTAAATATATTTATAATAATTATTTACGTCCATAGCACAGAAATTACTATAACGATATTATACCACAGACATGTTTTTTTTCAATAGTAATGGTAAATTTAACAACTTCGTCTATTATAATAATTTTCAATACCTGATTCCACTACATGAACGGCATATGTGGAAAAACTGCTGCGGCTTTTATTGCGTATTATGGCTTTTGACAGACCTATGGTGAGAAAAGTAAAAATATATATGGAAATGTATTTTATATAAAATAAGACGGTCTTGAGTATCTTGCCGCGGATCGCAAATTCTCCGACTCTGAGAGTTTCTATGATTTTCAACTGCGGGTATCTAATTAGAGCATACTTACACATGATGTACCGCATTTTTAAAGCAACGAAAATAATTAATACGATACACCATTCTATTATGGTAAGTACAATAAAAAAAGTATTGTGAGTGATAAACTGTGCGACGCTCGGCAAAAAGTTTTGTTCATAGTCAAAAATATTTTCGCCGCTTACGGCGACGCTTATTACAAAAACACCGCATTCTGCAAGCAGTGCAAATACAAGGGTTATAACTCTATAAAAGTTTATTATTGTATTTTTGATGGTATTCATCAATATTGCCTTGAATAAAAGACGAGGCTGTTTGAAAAGGTAAAAAACCTGAGTAAATTTGCCATCTCCTGATTTAGAATTTATAAAGTAATAAGAAATGCCAAAAGAAAAAGGAGTAAACAATACAGAAGAAATAAGAAGGACAATTACTGTTGTTACATAAAAAGAAAGGGAAGGGCGTATCTGACCGTTCAATGCCTTTACAAACTCACCTTTAGTATTGAACATAAAAAGAGCGACAATAATAAGAACAATGATCAAGACGAAAACAATCAACACTGATATGCCCTTGATTATAACAGTACTTATGTCATTTTCAAAACCATGAATTTTTCTTGACGACATATTTTACTCCTGAGTGGAATGATTAATAAAAATAGTTTTTCGAATCTGAATAATAATATGCTGTAAAGATATATAAAAAAACAGAGGCGTGTTAAACACCCCTCTGTTTTTTAAAAGATTTTTAATACATGAAAAGCATCGTAGGAGGAATATATGCAGCAGATAAGATTGCTAGTATACTCTTTGTAAGTTTATTGGAGGAATCATCTTCATCGGCTTTTCCGTAATAGAAATCGCTCCAAGTATTATACGTATTTGCGTCATATGAACCGAGCGATGTATTTTTTCTGTACATTGGCTGAGTAAGAGAGCCGGGAGCATCAGAGAACATCTGAAGAGAAGCATAGAGGTTTCTTGAATCCTTAGGCAATCTTTCTGAAAGCTCAGCTCCGTAAATATCATAAGCGCTCTCAGCATTTTTTACAACAGAACGATAGAATGAAATACCAATGTTTTCTTTCATGGTATTATATCTTGCCTGCTGTTCTTCAGTCATTGTAGAGAGAATAGGAGCTTCGTAATAATCTTTCCAAGCAGTAGTAAGTTCCTCTGCGACACGGAGAGCAACTGAGGGATTTTCACAATTTTTAAGTACTGAAAATCCGCCTATCCAACCGGCTGACCACGGTTTAACTTCCTGACCGGAAGAATCATATACAGGACCTTCTTGGTCTGTAGCGGCAAGCAAAAAGCTTTCAGCATATATACCGTAAGGGATTGCCGAGAATTCAACTTCAACGCCTGAAGCGTTTGCTGCATTTCTGATATCTACATACTGATTCAAATCCACCTGCATAAAGGAGTAGGAGCTTACGGGATCATATCCCGAGTATGTACCTAAGAGTTTTGAAACAGTAACATCCCAATCAGATTCATTTGTCCACTGAGCTAAGTAATTTGAGTTATCATTGCTGACCTGTGTCCAGTACCAAGACTGGAGCATATCCATATTATCACCGACATAATTAAGGGCTTCTCTGCCGATAAAACCGGAATCGACCTGAGCTAACATGGAGTTATACTCAATGGCAAGAGACGCATTGTTCTCCATACCCATCCAGATATCAAGGTTTCTATCGTCGTCGATAATAGAAGCAAGGCCCACTCTACCGTTGGTGGTTGATGATTTCAGAAGTTCAGTAAAAGCAGAAATACCCCAAGTTCCTTCGTTAAACATAGTTACTGGGTCTGAGAGCTTGACTGATACTGCGCTTTCTTCACTGCCTTCTCCGGATAAGTCATCTTCATTTTTAGAGGAGATTGTAGTTTCCGGAACTATAATATTATCGGGATTGTAAACAAGCATATATGGTGAAGCTATGCCAGAAGCAACCATGTATTTATTGCCGAGAGCGGCGTTATAGATTTGAAATTTACTGGAGAGATTTGAAGAGAAGGTTCCGAGTTTATCAGCTATATCAAAGTTGACAAAACTTGATATATCCTGTGTAAAATGCTGAGAATAACCCCAAGATTCCTGATCGACATACATCAGATCAGCTTTAACACCACTGAGCACTGCACGTTTAACAGTAGATACATAGTCTGCGTCGCTGCTAATGATATTCATATTGATATTCATATTGAATTCGCTGGCAATTGCTTCGACTGCAGCGTCCTGTCCATCAAATAGCTGATACGGCAGATAAACGTTAACTGTGCGGCCGGTCATAAGCTCATCTTTAACACCGGTAGAGCTTGTCGCGTCTACCACTTCATTAGTAAGCGAGCCTAAAATTTCATTTATTTTAGTAATAACATCTCCGGGGGCGTTAAAAGGTGTATCGGAGAGATCTTGTTCCTTGTCATCGTCATCATCGCCTGTTGACGGAGGCGGAGTATCGTTATCGTTATCGTCTTCGTCATCATCTGTTGACGGGGGTGGAGTATCTTCGTCATCATCTGTTGACGGGGGCGGAGTATAGTCATTGTCATCGTCGTCATCAGGGACAAAAATCTCTTTGTCCTTCTGCAAAAGCATTGCCAAACGGTTATTGTTATCTGTACTGTTGTTTTTAGCACCGTCAGGTCTATTCATGTAATTACAGCCTGCTGTTGCAAAAACCATAACGCAAATAAGCAAAACCGCAAAAATGTTTTTAAGCTTCAAATGCTTCATTATACAATTACCTCCCAAAGAAACTGCTTTAAAGTACGCAGATATACTTATAATTGTATGTTAAGTATAACATATATTAATTGTCTTTGCAAGAGTAATATTAAAATTAGTAAAAGTGTATAAAAAACAAATCAACATTTTGTGATTAATAACGGGAAACATCTGATTTTGCGTTATCGAGCAGGTATCCCAATCTGGATTTAAAACCCAGCATTTCATAGGAGAGAGCATCAAGAAGTTTGGGATCGCTTGTAAAGCTGATTTTTGATTCGGTGATTTCTATTTGTTTTTTCAGGTACAGCAGTTCGCTTCGTATATCTGTAGATTTTGTCAGCTGTTTCATTTAAACGTGTCCTTTCATAGAAATATTATATTATAATAATCGGCTGAATTTTTACTGTTTATTCAAAATATACCAAGTCTTTATTATATTATTGAAAAAAGTGCGCAAATATGTTATAATGATAAAAATATTCGGTCAGACATGTTTGGATTATCCACAGCATACCTAATATTGCATGAAAATATATAAACGGAGGTAAACCGATGGCAAAAATAAACGGGAAAAAAGCTGCTGTATTTGCCGCTTCCTTTGCGGGGACTGTTTTAATAGTATGTATTTTGGTGTTTTTTATATTCAAGGGCATGTTTTACGGCGTTTACATGTCACGCGGTGATAAGATGTATGAGAGCGGGAACTATAGTGAGGCGGTAAAGTGTTATAATATCGCAAAGAGCTGGAATGCCAAGAAACAGCAGGTTTATCTGTCTCTTGCCAAAGCATATGAGGCGTTGGAGGATTATGAAAACGCCGGTACAGTTATAGATCAGGCTATTGATAAAAAAATAACGACAGATGAGACAGGACTCGAGCAGCTATATCTCGCACGTATAAAAATATACACCGCTGCAGGACAGCTGATAGATGCCGTAAACTATACAGACAATATAAGTGATCAATATATACTCAGAAAAATACAGGGTATACGTCCGGGGGATTTGAGTTATACGCCTACACAGGGTGATTATGATAAGACTCAGAAAATGACAATAACCGTACAAGACGGACAGACGGTGTATTATACAACAGACGGGACATATCCTACAAAGTTTTCCAACGTGTATGTCGAGCCTATAAACATAGGAAACGGCAGGACGTCTGTAACAGCGATCGCAGTAGACGCACAGGGGCTTGTCTCACCTCTGCTGAGCGTGACCTATAACGTCACCAATGAAAATGAGGTCGTAAGTTTCAACGACAGCAAGATAGAAGAGATGGTGCGTATTGCTCTGTCAAAGCCGAGCGGAGTTATACGCGTAAAAGAGCTTGAATCGGTCACCAAACTGGCAAACGATGCGGTTGAAGGGTATGTAAAGACGCTGTCGGATCTTGATCTTATGCCGAATCTTGAAACTCTGTATCTTGACGGCGAGACGATGATGCTGTCTATATCTCAGCTTTCCGGAAAATCAAAGCTGACAACTCTTTCACTTGCGGGCTGCGGGCTTGACAGTACGGAGATAAATGTACTGGGCAGTCTGAGCGCTCTTGAGACTCTGGACTTGTCGTATAATGATCTGACGTCAATCAGCGTTCTTTCAAATATCACAACTCTTAAATATGTTTATTTATCGCAAAACAGTATTGATGATCTGTCCGCTCTTTCCGCTTCAAAATCTATAGTTTTGATAGACGCATCGAATAACCGGATTTCTGCGGTGCCGGATTTTGAAGAGAATACTACACTCGAATCTCTGATGCTTGGCTCGAATCATATTTCAGATATATCGACAGTTCACAGATTTACAGCGCTTACATATTTGGATATATCTAAAAATCTTGTTAAGAACGCTAAAAATCTTTCGACATTGAATAAGCTTGAGACACTGAATATTTCGTCAAACGGAATAACCAACTTTGATTTTTTGAAGTCTCTGACCAATTTGAAGACTTTGAATTTAGATGATACGTCGTTTGTTAGTACTAAGACGATAGCGGGTCTTGATTTAATGAATTTCTCAGCCAGCGGTACGGGGATAGCAACACTCAATGACATAAAGGATATGACTGAGCTTGTGACGTTAGAAATAGCGGATACGAATGTCACGGACCTGACACCGATAAAGGATGCGCAAAAGCTTGACTATCTTAATATTTCAGGCTGTAACATACAGGATTTAACAGTACTGTCTGAGCTGAAAGGGCTCTATACATTGAAAGCTGTGGGGCTGGATGTAAGCGGAGTGGTATTTGCCAATCCGGATATGATGATTGTTGAGTAAGAAAAATAGAAGCGGAAGATACATTCTTCCGCTTCTATTTATTTCGGCTGTTTTCTTTTTGCTTTTTTATGACCTTCATTCTGATAAACTCTTCGCGTTCTTTTTCCTCTAAGAATTCGGTTATATATGCGATATCGCGCCGGTACTGAGGTATAACGATATTTTTAAGTGCGTTTGCGCGTTTTTGCGTTTTCCTTATAGCGACTGCCAGTCTGTAAATAGAGCTTTCGATTTCAGCCAGCTGAGCGCAAAGTTCTTTTACTTTTCGGAAGCACGCATAGCAATTATCTGTCGCAAAGCCACCCGAATTTATGCCGTAATACGGTTTCGGCGGTGTGGTTGAGTATTTTACTGTAGGTATCTCAACACCCATGACGCTTTTTTCAAGTATTGTAACACAGTCGTCTACCGGAACTCCGTAAGCGATGCTTCTGACATCCGTACCTGATACGTTGGCACGCATCATAGCCTGATACGCCTCGGAAAAGGTAGCGTTTATACTTGATTGGATTTGTTTTGCGTCATCTATAAGCCCCATCATTTCCCGTATCAGGATATTGCGTTTTCTGTCCATGAGGTCAAAGCCTACAGTTGCCAGCTCAAGAGAATTTTTCACTTTGAGCAGGTTTCCCTTGGTTGGATTGAGCATATTATTCCATCACCTTTTCCGGCAGATATTTGGATATGAGCTGATCATTTACTCGTGACAGTTCACTCTTAGGCAGAAGAGTCAGAAGCTGCCAGCCCAGATCCAGTGTCTGTTCAATAGAGCGGTGTTCACCGGAGGGCTGATTGATGAATCTTTCCTCGAACTTGCGTCCGAATTCTATATATGCCTTGTCTGTATCCGACAGTTCTTCCTCGCCGATTACAGATGCAAGAGATCTTGCGTCGGCGACCTTGGCGTAGGCGGCAAACAGCTGATCGGACAGCGCCGCATGGTCCTCGCGTGTGAAACCTTCGCCTATGCCGTCTTTCATCAAGCGGGAAAGAGACGGCAGAACAGAGACGGGAGGATATATCCCGTTTTGGGACAAAGTGCGGTCGAGCACTATCTGACCTTCTGTTATATATCCCGTAAGATCGGGGATAGGATGTGTGATATCATCATTGGGCATAGTGAGGATAGGTATAAGGGTAACAGACCCTTGCTTGCCTTTAATCATACCCGCTCTTTCATACAATGATGCAAAATCCGAGTAAAGGTAGCCCGGAAAGCCTTTCCTGGCTGGTATTTCGCCTTTTGAAGCGGACAGCTCACGCAGAGCCTCTGCATAAGCGGTTATATCTGTCATAATGACAAGGACCTGCTTATTTTTTTCAAACGCGAGATATTCAGCTGCGGTCAGGGCGCAGCGCGGAGTGACTATACGCTCGATGATAGGATCGTTTGCCAGATTTAAAAACATAACAATGTCCGCGCCTGAATTTGAGGCTTTGAATTCACTTCTGAAGAAGTCCGCCACGTCATTTTTAACGCCCATTGCGGCAAAAACTATGGCAAAATCATTGTTATTTCCGCTTTTAAGTCCCGCGCCTGTAGCGATTTGAACAGCGAGTTTATCATGCGGTATACCCGAGCCGCTGAAAATGGGAAGTTTTTGACCGCGTATAAGCGTCATAAGCATATCTATCGATGAAATGCCTGTACATATGAAGTCGTTAGGATATCTGCGTGCCACAGGATTGATTGCGGCTCCGTTTATATCCGCTTTTTTTTCGGCGTAAACCGGACCCAGCCCGTCAATAGGGCGTCCTGCGCCGTCAAAAACACGTCCGAGTATCTCTTCTGACAGATCGATCTGCATCGGTTTGCCTGTAAAAGACGTACGGCTTGAGGACAAAGACATATCATTCGTGCCTTCAAACACCTGGATAACGGCACGCTGACCGTCTAATCTTATAATACGTCCGTGACGGATCTGACCGTTTTCAAGTACGATATCCGCCATTTCGTCAAAGTGTGCGTCCTTGACGCCGTCGATAACGATAAGCGGACCGTTTATTTCCTTTATTCCGAGATATTGTATTCTCATTGTATCTACCTGTAGCTTTCCTCTAAACTGTCAAGTTTTGAAATAAGCTGTTCTGTCAGTGACTGAAACTCAGAAAGCTGGTCGTTGCGTATTTCAAACTTGACGCGCATGACCGTATCAAAGACACCGGTCTGGTTTATACGCGACAGCGGAATGCCCTGCTTTACAAGCAAAACCGCCCTGTCGTATATATCAAGGATCAGCTTCATCATCATATACTGCTTTTCGAGCGGGACATAAGTATCGATTTCATGCATTGCGTTTTGCTGCAGAAAACCCTGGCGAATCATTTTCGCAGTTATGATTATAAGCTTCTGATCTTCCGGCAAAACGTCCTCGCCGATAAGCTTTACTATTTCCATCAGCCTGTTTTCTTCAAGAAGTATGCTTACGATTCTGCCGCGTGTTTTTTCAAATTCCGGGCATACGTTTTGACAGTACCAGTCCTTGAGCTGATCGAAATATTCCGTATAACTTGTGATCCAGTTAATAGCCGGATAATGCCGTGCATAGGCAAGTTCTCTGTCCAGTGCCCAGAAACAGCGAATAAAACGCTTTGTATTCTGTGTTACCGGTTCTGAGAAATCACCGCCTTGCGGAGACACCGCGCCGATTATGGTGACGCTTCCGTTTTCGCCGGAAAGAGTCTTAACGTATCCGGCCCGTTCATAGAACTGAGAAAGCCTTGAGGGCAGATATGACGGAAAACCCTCTTCTGCCGGCATTTCTTCGAGTCTGCCGGAAATTTCACGCAGCGCCTCAGCCCACCTTGAGGTTGAGTCTGCCATTATAGCTACATTGTAGCCCATGTCACGGTAATATTCCGCAAGAGTGACGCCGGTATATATAGAAGCCTCACGCGCGGCGACAGGCATGTTAGATGTATTGGCTATCATGACCGTACGTTCTGTCAGGGCTCTTCCGGTTTTAGGATCGCGCAGTTCAGAAAATTCCTCGAGTACCTGTGTCATTTCGTTTCCGCGCTCACCGCAGCCGATATAAACGATTATATCCGCATCGCTCCATTTGGCTATCTGGTGCTGGACCATAGTCTTGCCTGTGCCGAAACTGCCCGGGACAGCTGCGGCTCCGCCTTTGGCGATCGGGAAGAGCGTATCAATGACTCTTTGACCGGTGACAAGCGGCTGGCAAGCCGAAAGCCGCTCAGCGCACGGACGTGCGTATTTGATAGGCCATTTCTGAGACAGTGATATCTCATGGTCTAATCCGTTATTGTCCCGAACAACGGCAAGGGTTTGGGTTATATTATAGCTACCGCTCGCTTGGGCGCTTATAACAGTGCCGTTTACATCGGGAGGAATCATGGATTTATGAATAATTCCCTCATTCTCGGGTGTAGTTGCAAAAATCTGACCGCAGCTGACTGTATCTCCCTGTTTTATAAGCATAGTGACATCCCACAGCCGTTCGGTGTCAAGATTATTGCAAAAGACGCCTCTGTTAAGAAAAGAGCCGCTTTTTTCTTTGAGATCTTTGAGTGGGCGTTCAATACCGTCAAAAATATTTGAAATAATGCCGGGACCTAAGACTGCGCACAATGGTCCTCCGCTGCCGGCAACCGGCTCTCCGACCGAAATGCCCGCGGTATCTTCGTAAACCTGTATAGTAGTGAACTGATCAGAGAGCATAATAACTTCGCCTATCAGTCGCATATCGCCCACAT
>CALXGU010000001.1 GCA_944387905.1 uncultured Clostridia bacterium | reverse complement strand
AATAATTGCAAGCGACGGATAAGACTTATAATCTTCTCGCCTCAATGAATTATTACCCTTAAGGTATGATAAAGCAATTTGCAGAAGCTGATCCGGAAGCGACTCGTATGATGTTTATCGATCTTTTCGATGAAACGAAAAATTTAAGTGATAGATTTGATTCTTTTCAGATCCAATCAGAAAAAATGCGCTCCCAATACAGCAATGATGAGTGGAAACAACATTATCAGAACGCTAATTCTATCAGTACATATTTATGGCTGCGCTATCCCGACAAGTATTATATATAAATATTCCGAAGTTCGTGCTGTCGCCAAGCAGCTGGAAAGTGATTTTGTGCCGAAAAAAGGTTATAATACTGAAAACATTATCGGTAGCTTTGATTTATATAATGAAATTTGCGACAGTATAGCTTTGGATGGCGAACTGATTGATATGCTTAAATCATCGTTGAATGAAAACTGTTATCCTGATTCCGCTTTCAAAACACTTACCGTTGATATCGGCTTTTATATTAGCAGATTTTATTCACAGAAGGCAAAACAAACTGACGTCAATTGGTTTCCTGCTGATTATACGCCCGGTTTATCTGCTGAGGATTGGACTGCATTGTTAAACGATACCTCAGTTTTCAATGAAACCGGTCTTAAAATCATGAAAAGCTTTTATGATTACGGCGGAGCCGCTACTTGTAAACAGCTTTCAGTAAAATACGGAGAACCCTCACAATTTTATAATATGGGATCAACTCAATTAGCTAAAAGAGTAGCAGAAAAAACGAACTGCCCTCTTATGCCGCCAGCTTCAGAAAACTCAAAGTGGTGGCCTGTTTTATATCTGGGCCGTAATGCCGATACAAATACGGAAGGCGATTGGGTATGGAAGCTGAGGAATGAATTGGCTCATCGGATTGATGAATACTGCCGACAGAAGTCTTGCTATGATTGATTATGCTTTGCGCAGAAGATTCAGTTTTGTTGATATGGAACCCGGTTTCAACTCTGAGGTATTCAGGAGATATCAAAAAGGATGTCATAGTGAAATTTTGGATTCTGTTATTGAGCTTATTACTGAATTGAACAGGACTATTGCTGCCGATAAATCATTAGGGAAAGGTTTCTGCATAGGCCATAGCTATTTTTGCGGTCAGCATGATAATGATAATTGGTTAAATCACGTCATAAATTATGATATTATTCCTATGTTGAATGAATACTGGTTTGACGATCCTCAAAAAGTTCAGCATTGGGCAAATTTGCTGCGTGGTGCTTGCGATGACGAAAGATAAAAGCATAGTAATAAAAAATATATACTATATGCTCACCTATGCTTTTCAAGTGCTGAATCAATCAAATTACGATGAAATTGCTTCTGAAAAATTTGAAAATATCCACGATTTATTTGCCGCAATTTTATCAAAAGGTATAGCACAGCAGTTGAAGCAAGGTCTGCATCGCGAGTATATTGAAAAGAATGAAAACCTGACTGTTATGCGCGGCAAATTAGATATTCAGGGTACAATCGTAAACCGATTGCAAAAACAGCAGCGGCTTTCTTGCAACTTTGACGAGCTTTCAGAAGACAGCATATACAATCAAATCATCAAAACCACAACGCAGCTACTAATAAGGAAAACGGCAGTCAAAAGTGAGTATAAGGATATTTTGAAAAAAGAAATGTTGTTTTTTGAAGGAGTATCAGAAATCGATCCTATGTTAATTCGTTGGAATATGATTCTTTTTACAAAAAACAATCAGACTTACAGAATGCTTTTGAGTATTTGTCAGTTCGTGCTTTCAGGTTTATTACTGACGACAGAGCAAGGTGAATATAAGTTGGCGGAATTTGTTGATGATCAAAGAATGAGCCATTTGTATGAAAGGTTTATACTTGAATATTATCGTAAAGAATATCCGATGATAACAGCAAACGCATCACAAATAGACTGGCAAACGGATGATGGCATAACGACATTGCTTCCGATAATGCAAACTGATATTATGCTATCGTATAAAGGAAAAACGCTTATTATCGATGCCAAATATTATACGCATACGATGCAGACCATTACACAATACAACAGTCAAACGCTTCATTCCCATAACTTATATCAAATATTCACTTATGTAAAAAACAAAGATACAGAAAACAGCGGAAAAGTATCAGGACTGCTTTTGTATGCTCGCACAGATGAATCAGTACAGCCTGATAATGAATATATGATGAGCGGCAATAAAATAAGTGTTAAAACACTTGATTTAAATTGCGATTTTGACACTATAAAATTGCAGTTATCAAAAATTGCAGATCCTCTGCTTGTCGAATAAAAGAGCAGAATGTAAAAAAGAACCGAGTGCGACTCATTTATAGAGCCGAACTCGGTTTAAATTTTATAAATGGATGAATTTGAATTAATAATATGAGTTGTATAGGCATAAATATTTTTCATTATCTGCAGAGAAAGTATTAGATGCTGTATCTGCAAAGCTTGACCTTTATTCCCACTCGACAATTACTAATCAATTTTGTTTAGATATTATTTGTTGTCGTGTTCCTATTTCTTTTGATTATTTGATTTATCCATATTATCCTGCCTATATGAACTAATGTTATCAGTTTGTTATCAGGATTGATAACAGTCGCTCTACAACTGTGGATAATAGCAATATATTCCGTCTCAAATTATAAGCGGTTTTGCTTAGAAAATCAACAGTAAATCCTCTCACTAATTAAAATACTTTTATCTTTCATTATCCCTCTTCTCCTCTACAAACTGAAAGTTGTCTGTGTGCAACAACTTTTTATTCAGTTACTTGTTATTACTTGGAAATACATCTGCAACTTCGCTAATTGTTATATACGCAAGAGGGTCAATATCATGCACGGTTTCTTTCAATCTTACAATCTGATAACGATTGACAACAAAATAAATCATAGATTTTTCTTTGTTGGAATAGCCGCCTTTTGCCTCCAAATAGGTGATACCGCTTCCAAACATTTCACATAGTTTCTCACAAATCTCTTGTGGATGTTCCGTAATAATAACTGCACATTTTGCCCTATCAAGACCATCCACAATAAAATCAATAGTTTTTAATGCTGCTGCATACGTAACAATGGAATATAGTGGCAAAATCCAACTGTTAAGCACTACACCGCACACAACATAAAGTAACACATTGTATATCATTACAAAAGTACCTACTGTAATACCAAGACGTTTTGCAAAAATCACTGCCATTACTTCGATACCATCCATGGCTCCGCCATAACGAATTGCTATACCACTTCCAACACCAGAAATTACACCCCCAAACAGAGCACAAAGAAGCAAATCCGTTCCAGCTAACGGAGAGGCGAAGCTTACATCAATCGGAAGCACATCAGTTATTAACCAAGCACATACGGAGTAAATGCAAACTGCATAGATAGCATATACCGTAAATACCCATCCTTGCTTTTTTAACCCAAACAAAAACAAAGGGATATTCAGTACAACAAGGAAAATGGACAGCGTCAAACACTGCGGTGTTAATTTGTCTAAGAGCATTGACGTTCCGGAAATGCCACTATCATATAGATTTACAGGCATTAAAAAAATAGTGATACCAAAAGCATTTACAATACCTGCCAGTGTAAGCATTAAAATATTTGTAATTCGTAGTTTTCCTTGATACATAACTTCCTCCAAATGTATTGTCAAATTCAGATTTATCTCTTTATCGTAATTATATACGTCAGCCACCTACATTGTAAAGTAAAAAGCAAGCTATTTTCAGACTTGCTTTCCACCATATCACTTTCCTTATTGATAAATCATTTCTTTATCCACAATCTCCCTTGCACACGATTGTATATTGTTCATTCTCGCTACCCATTCCATCTGATTTTCTTCCTTTAACTGTTCTGTAATCCCATGTGCCGGTTTCATCTGCTCTACAATCCTTTCAAAGCGTTCCTGTGCCTGTTCTTCTATATCCACTAAATAATCTTTCAACCTTCCACTTGTAAGCAGATTCAGATATATCGGACTGATGCACACTTTGTTTACCCTTGAAGATTTATACGGTCTGACTGTCAGCGAAGCAGACGGAGAAGTCTGCCTGAAAGTCAGCAAGGACAAAGGAAAAGACGCTCACGAACTACTGAAAATGCTCTACGCTTGGAAAGAACAGGCGGACAAGTTATCTTCCGAAGAAATCAGTAAAGAAGAATACGATAACTGGCGTTACCACTATCCAAAGTTCGATACCACACAGAGATGGGCGAAAGTGCCATCACAGGAACTTAGTGACGCTTTAGTTGAAATGTTCAAAGATCAACTCAAACCAGATAAATAAAGACGACAAAAAGCCCTTAGCCATGAGTTTCATACTCACAGCTAAGGGCTTAGTTTATAATATGGATTCGTTCAGAGCCAAGCGAATGTTGCGAATATATGTGTTGAGTGCTTGCACTCATAAACATATATTTGCATACATTCATTTGGCGGATACGCCACAACGAGGAAATATGCAATATTTCCGAGTATGGCTCTGAACGCTTTGTTACACAACCGCCTGTCAATCATTCTCTAACCATAAAACCACTGGATTACAAGAATAATGGCTCTTATGCAACTGTTATCAATTTGTTATCAAAAGACTTGCTCGAACGCCGCAAACCCGCATTATTACTGGGTTTTCAGACTTTTTCAATTTATTCCCACTCTATAGTGGCGCAGGGCTTAGGCGTCAGATCATACATGACTCTGTTGACGTTTTCCACCTCAGAGGTTATCCTGTTTGTAATATGCATGAGAAGATCAAAAGGTATATTTTCAACCGTTGCGGTCATGGCATCAACAGTATTGACCGCGCGTATTATGACCGGATATGCGAATGTGCGTTTTCCGTCTTTGACACCTACAGACTTAAAATCCGGCACTACGGTAAAATACTGCCAAACTTTTCCTTCCAGACCGTTTTTCGCAAACTCCTTTCGCAGTATAGCGTCAGACTTGCGGACTGCTTCAAGGCGGTCTCTGGTAATCGCGCCCAGACATCTCACACCCAGTCCGGGACCGGGGAACGGCTGACGGTATACCATAGAATCAGGAAGACCTAAAGCCTTGCCTACAACCCGTACCTCATCTTTAAACAACAGCTTTAACGGCTCGACAAGACTGAATTTCAGATCGTCCGGCAGACCTCCCACATTATGATGCGCTTTTACGCCGTCGCTTTCAAGTATATCCGGATATATCGTACCCTGGGCAAGAAACTCTATTCCCTCAAGCTTTCTTGCCTCTTCCTCAAATACACGGATAAACTCAGCGCCTATTATCTTGCGTTTCTGTTCCGGATCGGACACGCCTGCCAGCTTATTCAAAAATCGGTCCACGGCGTCGACATATATAAGGTTGGCATCCATCTGATCCCTGAAAACGCGTATCACCTGTTCCGGCTCGTCTTGTCTGAGCAGACCGTGGTTGACATGTACGCATACAAGTTGTTTGCCTATCGCTTTTATAAGCAGTGCGGCCACGACGGAGGAGTCAACTCCTCCCGACAGAGCGAGCAAAACCTTTTTATCCTTGACCTGATTGCAAAGCTGTTCTGTCTGTTCCGAAATAAACTTTTGAGCAAGCTCTATGCTGTCTATTCTTGCCATATTTTCAGGGCGTTTGTTGCTGTCCATTTTTTATCCTCCAAACTCAATATAAATTTATCTTAAATACTGTAACAACATAAATTATACAACAAACTGAGACAAAAATCAACATATCGATTTTTGTCTCAGCTGAATATAATCACAGAGTACCGAAACCGGCAAAAATACCGGTCACAGTCCTACCCGGTATGTGAGTATATGTTTTTTTGCGGCGTATCTGATCGTATAGGCGGAGCCGCCCGTAGCTTTTATACAGTATGCCACGCAAACCGAGCTTTCATCAGCCATTCTGCGGTTGCGTTCAAGCATGCAGGAGCGGGTATAATTTTCATACAGAACGTCGATCTTGTCAGCGGCTGCGCGTATTTTCCTGTAGCTTTCCTTTTGTTTTTCGGTAAAGAATTTATCCTGATCCAGACATGGCAGGATCAGGCGCAGTTCAATATCTTTGAGTTCGGATTTAAGGCGCAGTATCAGCTCGGCGCACAGCTGATCAAAGCCTACAGCGCCGCCGCAGATAAAGCTTCTGTAGCCTCGGCTGTACAGCACTCTTACAGCGCGTTCGACCTGTGCGGTTATTCTTTCGATTTTGTTATGCGGTATGTTTCTGTGACCCGTAAAAAAGCAGGTTATATTTTTATCCATCGGTTGTATTATTTCTCCCGCTGTTGAATGTAAGAGTAAATTCCGAATACTTGCCCGGTACAGAATCGACAGTAAGCCTGGCATTTATCATATCGGCGCTCTGCTTGGCTATTGCAAGACCCAGTCCGGTGCCGCCTGTATTTCTGCTTCGAGCCTTGTCGGCGCGGTAAAACCTCTCAAAGATATGCTGAATATCTTCAGTCGATATTCCGCAGCCGTTGTCTTTTACGCTCACCTGCGCAAAAGGCGTATCTTTTACGACTATGTTTATGTCTCCGCCGGGCCGGCTGTATTTTATCGCGTTTGACAAAAGGTTATATATTATTGTCTTTATGAGTTCCCTGTCCGAATATACGGTGCACTGTCCTGTTATATATACAAAAAGGCCTTTTTTGTCGCTCTCTATCCTGAGAGAGCCGGCTATATCGGAGCACAGCTCAAAAAGATCCACATTTTCATTGACTGCCGGCTGCTGTTCGAGCTTTGACAGATGCAGAAGCTGGTTTACGATATGCGTCATGCGGTCAGTCTCACTGTCTATTGTTGACAAAAATTTATTTCGGGTTGTCTCGTCTGTCTTTATCTTTTGAAGTGTCTGACTGTAGCTTTTTATAACAGTAAGAGGAGTCTTGAGCTCATGTGATACGTTTGCCACAAACTCGCGCTGAGCGGCCTCAGCTTTTTCAAACTCATCAAAATCGTTTTGTATCTGACTGCCCATCTCATTGAACACTCTGCACAGATTGCCTATTTCGTCCCGGCTTTTGATATCGACGGCTGAAAAGTTTCCGCGGGACATATCCATTGCGCCTTTTTCCAGTTTTTTTATAGATGCGGTCAGCCGCTTTGAAATGATATATCCGAGCGCGGCGGCAAGAGCAAATCCCAACAGCAGCGCCTGCGCAAACAGCAGCGCGATATCCTGTATCTGTGAAAACAGCTCACGGCGCGTATCCGTGACATATACCGTATAGCCGTCTCCGATATTGAAAGCAAAATCAAGCGCGTCAGACGTGATATCCCTGTCAGAGCTGTATCCGCCCTGCAGCACCTGTTTCAGGTTATCGGTCATTTTCAGGATACCGCCGGTATGCGAGCTTTTGATAATGTTTCCGTCCTTCAGGATATAATAATTTTTTTCAGAGTTTTGGCACAAAACGTTTTCAGACGCGTCAAGATAATCTATGACAGGCTGTATATCCCCGTCAAAATCGCGGCAGATATCGTAAAATCTCTCGCTTTGAAATACGAGCGTCATCGCGTTTTCAAAATCTCGGTAATAACCGAGAACGATATTAAAAATGAGCGCCGCTCCCACAAATGCCAGAACGGAAAAAGACACGAGCAGCATAGCAAGATTAAGTTTTGTACTTATTTTTTTCATATCACAAAATAGCCCGCGCCTCTGCGGCTCAGAATAACAGAGGGCTCAGACGGCACAGTCTCCACCTTGGCGCGCAGTCTGCCGATAGCGACGTCGACTGTATGCAGATCGCCCAGATATCCGTTATAGCCCCAGACTTTTTCCAGTATCTCCTCGCGCGACACCACCTTGCCGCGGTTGTTTATAAGCAGCATAAGTATCTCGTACTCTTTTTTACTGACGGAAATTTCGCTTCCGTTTTTCAGTACCGTCATCTTATCCGCGTTTACAGTGATATCGCCTACGGTGTAAAGCGTCTGCTGTACCGGTTTTCTTTCACAGCGTGAGAGATTGACTTTTATACGCGCTATAAGTTCGTTTACTGAAAACGGTTTTGTGACATAGTCGTCCGCCATGAGCGACAGACCCTCCAGCTTATCCTCCTCGCTGTCCAGAGCGCTCAGGATAATTACCGGCATGTCTGAAAATCCGCGCAGCTTTTTGAGCACTTCAAACCCCGACATTGACGGCAGCATGATATCTAAAAGCAAAAGATCCGGATTTTCGGCTTTTATTCGTTCCAGAGCCGTTTGACCGTCAAATTCCGTCGCGGTTTCAAATCCCGCCGCCTTCAGGTTGAATTCTATTATGGATGATATGCTCTCATCGTCTTCGAGAATAAATATTTTTTTCATCAGTCGTCTCTTTTGACCATCGTTTCCTGGAATTCGGCCATTGTCATCAAAACCTGTCTGGGTTTTGCGCCTTCATACGGACCGATGATCCCCTTTTCTTCCATGGTATCAATAATACGCGCAGCTCTCGCATAGCCCAGCGAAAATTTACGCTGCAGGACTGAGGTCGAGGCCTTCTGGCTTTCTATTACAAACTGTACCGCCTGCCAGAACATATCGTCCACATCTTCTGCCGAGTCGCGCTCCGAAGCGGAGGAGCTTTCTTTATTTGTATAGTTTTCCATTGCCTCATTTGCAAACTGGTCATATTCGGCAGTTCCGCAGTTTCGTTTTATATATTCGACAACAGACTCAACTTCCCTGTCGCTTACAAAGCAGCACTGGATACGCCGCGCCGAGTTCATAGTACGTCCTTTAAACAGCATATCGCCTTTACCCAGAAGTTTTTCCGCTCCCGAACCGTCCAGTATGACCCGAGAGTCGATCTGAGACGTCACGGCAAACGCTATACGTGAGGGAACATTTGCTTTTATAAGCCCCGTTACGACATTTACAGACGGACGCTGTGTGGCTATGATCAGATATATCCCCGCCGCACGTGCTTTCTGACACAGCCGCACTATATAGTCCTCCACCTCTTTGGCACAGACCATCATAAGATCTGCCAGCTCGTCTATGACTATCACTATCTGCGGCACGGCCTCGCATTTATCCGGGTGCTTTCTGGCATAGGAATTGTACCCGTTTACGTTGCGTACGTTGACATTGAAAAACAGATTATATCTGCGTTCCATCTCATTTACCGCCCACTGCAGAGCTCCCGCCGCCTTTTTTGGGTTTGAGACTACGGGAACAATGAGATGGGGTATTTTATTGTAGACCTCCAGCTCAACCACCTTGGGATCGATAAGTATAAGC
The DNA here is from genome assembly GCA_944387905.1 of uncultured Clostridia bacterium. Lineage (GTDB taxonomy): Bacteria > Bacillota > Clostridia > Oscillospirales > QAKW01 > RGIG9041. The sequence goes on along the minus strand of CALXGU010000001.1, from coordinate 23,770 downwards.
TTCAGCTGCTCGGGGGATGCCTTGTACAGCAGTGAAATCAGTATTGCGTTTATGCATACCGACTTGCCCGAGCCTGTCGCGCCGGCGACAAGAAGATGCGGCATGTCGGACAGATCCCCGAACACAAAATTGCCCGAGATATCCTTGCCCAGGGCAACAGTCAGAGGATTGTCGGAATTTAGGAATTCCGAGGAATCCAGCAGTTCTTTTATAAAAACAGTGCTTTTCTTTTTGTTGGGTATCTCAATGCCTACCGCGGCCTTGCCGGGTATCGGCGCCTCGATCCTGATGGCGGTAGCGGCAAGCGACAGAGCAATATCGTCGGACAGTGATGTTATTTTGGAGACGCGCACACCTTTGCTGGGAGCTATTTCATAGCGAGTGACTATCGGTCCGACTGACGCTCCGACCATTGTCGCGTCTATACCGAAATCCCGCAGAGTCTGAATAAGCTTCTGCTCTGTCTGATCCAGTTCGGTTTTGGAGATTCCGGCTGTCTGCCGCGGCGTCTCAAGCAGAGACGTGGGCGGAAACTGATATCCGAAATCCGGCTCCGTCTCAGGTGCGCTCGGTTCGGCATAGGATTTGCGGGTCCTGGGCGGTTTGGCGCCGGTATCGTCGAAAACCCCGCTGTTTGCGATGTTTTTTACAGCCATATCGGCTGTGGTTATGTACTCGTCCCGGTTCAGATCGTCATGTACAAAAAACGGTATAGGCTTACCGTCCGACATGTCTGTATCGTCGACGTTTACAAATATCTGATCAGTCTGCGTGTCTTTCTGTTCGGTGTATTCGGTCTGATCGGTGCAGTCTGCCTGCTCATCAACAAAGATATCTATTTTGTTTTTGCGTTTGCGCGTTTCTATTTTCGGCTTGACGGTTTGAGGCTCCTGCGGATCTTTTTGGGGCTTTCTGAACGCCGAGCATATTTTTTTCCATATTTGATAAAGCGTTACGTCAAAAAACGTAAGAGTACAAATCAGAGCCAGCGTTATAAATATAATGGCAAAGCCGATTTTCGTAAGCAGGCATATCAGCGGATACGCGATGATACCGCCGGCTATCCCGCCTGCGCGGTTGACCATGTCCGGTATGCCTTTTGTGAAAAATTCAAAGAAAGAAAAGCTGCCGAAATAATCTCCGCTTTCAAAAAGATAGCAAACTCCGCTCAGAGATACGACAAGCACAAGGCCTGTCCACAGCCGTGTGACCGTAGGCACGCGTCTGCTCTCTCTTGCAAGCTCTATGCCCAGCCACAGAGTAAACGCCGGCAGCAGATATGAAACGTTTCCGAATATACCGCGCATCACGGAGCGCAGAAGCGCTCCGAAGCCCGCAAGAAAATTATGGTATACCGACAGCAACAGCAAAAGAGTCAGCGAGAAAAATATGACAGACAGCACATTGTCCATGACTTCTCTGCGGATCGGTTTTTTTACAGTGGTTTCAGATTTCTTTTTTGTTTTTTTGTCAGCCATGTTTCCATCCTTGTAAATCCGGTCTCAGCGCCGCAGCGAAAATTCAGACCGTTTATGATATCCCCTTGATTTAAGCGCCGCACAGGGATTTCCGGCGCTCAAAGTGTCATTCGATCGCCCAAGACAGGCAGTAAATAGCTGTCCCGGCGCGTATCATACTATAAAACTGAGTATTATTGCCGCGGCGCCAGCTGCGGTACAGTAGTATACAAACCAGCCGAATCTGTCTTTTTTTGTCACATACTGGACCAGTTTGACCGCCAGGACCCCGAAAACCGCCGCTGTCACTACCCCTATGATATAGGGAAGCATAAGCGATTTGTCCACACCGGTGTCGATTACGTCTTTCAGGTTGAGAATATTGGCGCCTATAACCGCGGGTATACCCAGGATAAAGGAAAACTCGACCGCGGTCTGGCGGGTAAAGCCCATATTGACGGCCGCGGAGATGGTCGAGCCGCTGCGCGAGAGACCGGGGAGTGTGGCGATCATCTGGAACAGTCCGATTTTAACAGCCTGGAACGGCGTCATATCCTTGATTTCCTTTTTGCCCTGCACGCTGTGATCGGCTATAAACAGCAGCGCGGCGGTGACAAGCAGCATAATCCCGACAGGCAGAAGTCCGGTCATTTTTTCCTCGATAGTATCGTTTACAAAAATGACAAGCACAAGCGGCAGAGTCGCGATTATAACATAAATATCCATAAGCTGGTACTTAGTGGCCTTTTTAAAAGAAAATCTGCCGGTAAAGATCTGTTTTAGCATTTTAAAGAAATCAACGATCATTGCGGCAACGGTTTTGCGGTATACGGCAACAACCGCAATAAGAGTGCCCAAATGCAGCAAAATATCAAAAGTCATATCAGAGGAAAGTCCCTCGAGCCCGGGGAGAAATGTTTTGAAAATCACAAGGTGACCTGAGCTTGAAATAGGCAGAAACTCAGCCAGGCCCTGAATTATACCTAGTATAACAGAACTTAAAATCGTCATATTTTCCTCCGAAATAATGCATATATAATAATTATATCATACTAATTCAGTTTTTACTACTGTTTTTTAACGTATAAACCGATAAAATACTGACGCGGCAAATAAATATGCTTACACCGCTTGACACATTTTTGTAAAAGATGTATAATATTAAAAGCTATGCTGAATTTGAATTCAGACAAAGGGAGGATAATATGACTGCACTTACAGTAGTGATTATTGCAGTCGTCTGTGCCCTTGTTACCGGATTTATTGCTTTTATATGTGGATTTTTTTACAGAAAATCTGTATCTGAGAAACAAATAGGTTCTGCAAATGAAGAAGCAAAACGAATAATCAATGAGGCGATAAAAACAGCCGACACGAAGAAAAAAGAAGCTATTCTCGAAGCCAAGGAACAGCTGCATAAAGAGCGTACCGAGCAGGAGCGAGAGATAAAAGAGCGCCGTGTCGAGGTGACAAGACAGGAAAAACGACTGCAGCAGAGAGAGGAAACTCTCGATAAAAAGTATGACAACCTGGACAAAAAAGAGGAACAGCTTAATGAAAAGCTGAAAAAGACAGAACAGCTCAATGCCGAGCTGGAGGATCAGAAGCGCGCGCAGATAGCTGTGCTTGAACGCATTTCCGGATATACTTCGGAGGCGGCAAAAGCTGAGCTTTTGAATGAGCTTGAGCAGCAGCTGCAGCATGAATATGCAGTAAAAATAACAGAGTACGAAGCACGTTATGCTGAAAACGCCGATGAAAAGGCCAGAAATCTGCTGTCGCTTGCGATACAGAAATGCGCGGCGGATCATGTCGTTGAGTCAACGGTGTCTGTCGTGGCGCTGCCCAGCGATGAAATGAAAGGCCGTATCATAGGCAGAGAGGGACGCAATATCCGTTCACTTGAAACTATAACGGGCGTCGATCTGATAATAGACGATACACCCGAGGCGATAACTCTGTCCAGTTTTGACCCTATTCGGCGTGAAGTCGCAAGACTTACGCTTGAAAAGCTCATTTCTGACGGACGCATACATCCGGCACGTATCGAGGAAACGGTAGAAAAAATAAAGCGCGATCTAGAAGTTACAATCAAAAAAGAGGGAGAACGCGCGGTATTTGAAACAGGAGTACACGGTCTGCATCCTGAGATGATCAAGCTGCTGGGACGGCTTAAATACAGAACCAGCTACGGTCAGAACGTACTGAATCACTCGATAGAGGTTGCGCAGCTGAGCGGCATTATTGCATCAGAAATGGGCGAGGATGTAGCTTTGGCGAAAAAAGCGGGATTGCTGCATGATATCGGTAAGAGCGTGGATTTTGAGATGGAGGGCTCGCATATCCAGATAGGCGTAGAGCTTTCCAAAAAATATAAGGAATCAAAAGATGTAGTGCATGCTATCGAGGCGCATCACGGTGATGTTGAGACAAGAACCAATATCGCCGCGATCGTACAGGCGGCAGACGCGATTTCCGCCGCACGTCCCGGCGCGCGCCGAGAAAATCTGGAAAACTATATCAAGCGTCTTGAAAAGCTTGAGGAAATCGCAAATTCCTTTGACGGAGTGGAAAAGACGTACGCTATTCAGGCGGGACGTGAAATACGCATAATGGTCAATCCCGAGCAGATATCGGACGACAAGCTTGTTTTGTTGTCCCATGATATATGCCAGAAAATTGAAAATGAGCTCGAGTATCCCGGTCAGATCAAAGTGCATCTGATACGTGAGAACCGTGCTATTGATTACGCAAAATAAATACTGTAAAAACCCGGCCGTTGAATACGGTCGGTTTTTAATAAGTGTTTTGAAAAAGTTGATAGAAACTATTGAAAAAACGTAAAACAGAATTATAATCTGTTTTTCAATTAAGCCAAAGAAGGTGTTGAAATTGTTTAAGAGCATGACTAATGGCAGTCCGACAAGGTCAATTATTGGGTTTGCCCTGCCGATACTGATAGCAAACATCTTACAGCAGTTTTATAATACGGTGGATAGCACAATCGTGGGTTATACGCTGGGATTTGAAGCTCGTACGGGCGTTACCTTTACAGGAACGATCTTGTTTTTGATTTTTGGTCTAATTTATGGTATGTGTTCGGGCTTTACTGTTGTAACAGCTCAAAAGTTCGGCGCCAATGACCTTGAGGGCATGCGCAAAACAGTCGGCAGCGCCGTTATATTGTCGGCGGTCATAACCGTGGTAATGACTGCTGTGACAGTGATTGGTGTGAGACCGATGCTTGCCATGCTGAACATATATGACAGTTTCTATGATCATGCTTATGACTATATCATCGTAATATCCGCCGGACTTTTTGCGCAGGTTACATACAATTTGCTTGCCGCTGTGCTCAGGGCGCTTGGCAACAGCCGTGCGCCGCTGGTATTTCTTATAATTTCCACACTCCTCAATATTTTGCTTGATATATGGTTTATACAGTTTATCCTCATGGGCACGGAGGGTGCGGCGTATGCCACTGTCATATCACAGCTTGTGTCGTCGGTGCTGTGCTTTTTCTATATAATAGATAAAGTCCCGCAGTTGCATTTGAAAAAACAGGATTTTATACCGGACATGCGTCTGATGCTCAATCAGCTCAAACATGGCTGCTCATTGGCGCTGCAGTTTTCCTTAACGGCGATTGGCAGCATGATACTTCAGTCTTTCCTCATACCATTTGAATATTTGGCGGTTGCAGGCTATACCGCCGCGTCTGAAATAGAGCAGATAGGCGCGCAGGTATTTATAGCCTTCGGTACGGCAATGATGATATACTGCGCTCAGAATATCGGAGCAAAGCAGTATTATCGTATCCGCCGCGGCTTCAAAAGCGTTATGACTATGGCACTGATTTATATAGTGGTTATAGGACCGATCTTTTATTTTTTCGGCAAGTATATGACGGTCTTGTTTGTGCAAGAGGATATATCCCTTATTATGCCTTATGCGGATATGTACATAAAAAATGCGTCGCTGTTTTTGATACCTCTTGCGGTGGTAATAATATTCCGCAACGGGCTACAGGGCATCGGCTATGCGCTCATGCCGTTTTTGGGCGGAGTTGCAGAGCTTGGGGCACGCTGGGCGGTTGCGATGATAGGCGCTGCCCGCCACAGTTATCATGTCATTTGTCTTGCAAGCCCGTTTGCTTGGGTTGCGGCTGCGATACTGCTTATTATAGTTTACGCTGTTGTTGTCAGAAATCCAAAATACCGCAGACCGCCTGATCCGAGCCGCGCGCCTGACCCCGAGCAGACCGCCTGACCCGAGCCGCACGCCTGACCCCGAGCAGACCGCCTGACCCGAGCCGCGCCCAATAAACATCCTACTCAAAGCACGCATTATCTGCGTGCTTTTTTCTTTTTTATGTGGTTGACTTAAGTAGCTGCGGAATATATAATATAATCAATACTTATAAGGAGCGGTTGCATGAAAAAGTGTATCTCTGTATTGACGGCGCTTGTCATGACGGTCACAATGCTGTCCGGCATGGCTTTTGCGCAGGACAGCGTTTCTATTGAAGTAGAGCCTGCCGTATTTTTATGCGGGGACATATATAATATAGTCTGGTCTACCGATAAAAACTCAACAGGTTATGTCGAATATACATATCAGGGAGATATGTACAGGGTGTACGATGAAGAAGCAGGCGTTGTGCGCACTGACGACTATATCCACACCGTGTCTGTACCGGTCGATCATCTTGACGGCGCGGGCGCGTATACGATAACATCAGTCGCCGTTGCAAAGAGGACGCCATACAGCGTTGAATACGGTGCGTCCTGTTCCACCACGCGCAGTTTCGTCGGTTATCACGGACAGGAGGAAATAAATATTTGGACTTTGTCTGACCTGCACCGCACCCCCACAAACGGCATTATGTCCGGAGTACTTGCCGCGGCTTCTCATCTTAAGGGAGGAAGTCCTGATATAGTGATGCTGCTGGGCGATATCTGCAATGATATGCAGAACAAGGATTATGCTGAAATAGGCATATTCGACACTGCGGCTCAGCTGTCGGGCGGCAGCGTGCCCTGTGTGTATACACGCGGCAACCACGAGACGCGCGGAGAATTTTCCGGATATCTTCTGCAGTATCTCCCCTCAAGTACGGGCGAGTTTTACTTTACTTTTGAATACGGACCTCTGTCATCTGTCGTTCTGGATTTCGGAGAGGATAAAATAGATACGCATCCCGAATACTCCGGGCTTGTTGACTATAACAACTACCGCATAGAGGAAAACGACTGGCTCAATACCATAGACAGCTATACGGGCGATCCGGTCTATCGCATTGCGTTCTGCCATGGACCTAATATAATAGATCACTTCGGCTTTAACTGGATCGAAAACCTGTCGGATATAGGTACCGATATTTTGGTATCCGGGCACTATCACGCCATTCAAATGTGGGAGCCGGACGGATATAACTCACAGTACTGCATCGACTTCCCGATAATGCTGGACGGGTCGCATATAAATAATATAGGCTTTAACATAAGCCAGCTGCTGCTGAAAGACGGACAGATCACCTGCTACGGCGTGTCTGACAGCGGTGAGGATATGCTTGATTATGAGCTGACCGCAGGACAGAATATCAAGCAGAGCACTGTGACCGCAGCCGTATCAGGTACAACAGTAGGCAGTTCTGCCGAAGGTGCGTCTGCGGCAAATACAGAGCAGATGTATACGTCTGACGAGAGTGCGTTTATAGAAATATCCTCGGACAAAGGATCCTCTGATTTGGAGTCTCAGAAAGGCGCATCTGCGGATTTCGGATTTATAACAAAGCCTACTGTATTCGATACAGGCGATACATATACCGTTGCGTGGGCGACCACTGAGGGACAGAACTCTATGGGCGAGGTGCATCTGATATATGAGGGCAAAGAAATGCGCTTTACCGATTCTGAGGGCGGAACTCTTCGCTGTCTCTCCAACCTGCATGCCGTGCGCATACCGAAAAAATATCTGGAAAACAATAAATATGAGGTCATATCCCAGCAGATATTCAGGCATGGTGCGTATAATTCGGACAAAGGCGCGCTTGTCACCTCGGGCTATATCGAGTTTAGCGGTTATGACGGTCAGAGCGAGATAGAAATGCTGATGGTATCGGATCTTGGCTCCGACCGCTCCATGATACCGAAAATACGCGCGGCGGCACAGGACTATGACGTCGTGGTATTCGGCGGGAACATAATATCCGATGCGGCGGACGACAGTGCTGTTATAAACGGTCTGCTGTACAACTGCGGAATGCTTACGGGCGGAAAGATCCCCGCTGTGTTTGTGCGCGGCGAAAATGAGACGCTCGGCGAGTACGCGCCGTATCTGACAAGAATTATCCGCAACTCCACGCGTCAGTTTTATGAGTATGTACAGTACGGTCCGGTATCGCTTATTGTGCTTGATACAGCGGGACTGTTTCCGGACAGCTCAAGCGAGTACAACGGACTTGCCAGCTTTGAGACGGTACGTCAAAAGCAGCAGCTCTGGCTTGAACAGCAGTCTTACGGAGACGCTCAGTACAAGGTTGCGCTTGCGCACGCGCCGGTGATACATAACTATCTGGGCTATAAATACAGCATGACACTTAATACCCTGGGCACCGATCTTGCGCTGTTCGGCCACGGCGGAGAGTCTGAGTATAACGATGCCGGGTTCCATAACCAGAACTATGTCAGCGCGGTAAACGGTATGTATGAGCAGGACGGCACAGTCGCGACGCTGATAAGCTTCAGCGGCGGAGATATAACCGTCAGGACGCTGGGCGACAACGGCGTGCAAAAGCTTACAAAGACGTTTTCCGCGTCGGATAACGACAATACTGCAAGCTTTTCGGATGTGGCGTACGGCAGCTGGTATGCCGATGCTGTAAAATACTCCGCCTCTCAGCTTGTGATGCGCGGTGTGTCTGAAAATACATTTGCGCCGACTCAGACTTTGACACGCGCAATGGCGGTGACAGTACTTGCCCGCCTTGCCGATATAGATACCTCGGCCTACGGTGAAACCGGCTTTGAAGACGTGGCGAGCGGACTTTATTATTCAGGCGCAGTAGCGTGGGCGCATCAGCAGGGCATCACAAACGGCACCGATGAAAATCTGTTTTCCCCGGATCAGGCGTTGACCCGTCAGCAGCTGTGCGCCATGGTATACCGTATGTATAAAGACCGGCTGCCGCAGGCGGAAGAAAGCGGATTTGATGATTTTGACTCGGTGAGCGAATATGCGAAAAAGGCAGTGGCGTCACTTGAAAAGGCGGGTATCATAAACGGTATGGGAAACGGAAAATTTGAACCCGGAACACCCGTCACCCGCGCGATGCTTGCGCAAATAATTTATAAGGCGAACTTCTGAATTGAAACTGATAATTATTGCATCCGGCAGTAAATCCAATGCTGCCGTAATAGAGAATAACGGCGCCGCGGTCCTTGTAGACTGCGGCGTGACTTTGAAAACACTTAAAAGCGGGCTTGCCAAAGCGGGGCTAAGCCTTGAAAGCTTGTGCGGGGTGTTTGTAACCCACAGTCACAGCGACCATATCAAGGGACTGCCTGTCATACGCCGGGCAGTGTCCGCGCCGTTCTATTCGGGTACGGATGTAATGCTGTGCCAACGTTTCGACGGTCAGATATGTACCGGTGAATTTTGTGTGCAGGCGTTTGAGTGCAGCCATGATGTGCCCTGCGTGGGATATAAGATAAGCTGTGCCGGAAAGTCGATATGCATCGCGACTGATACAGGCACTGTCACACAGCCGATGCGCAGCGCTTTTTACGGCTGCGAAAATATAATGCTGGAGAGCAATCACGATATTGATATGCTTAAGGGCGGATTTTATTCCGCGTCCCTTAAATCACGTATCATGTCCGACAGAGGCCATCTGTCAAATTCCGACTGCGCCGGATTCATAACCGAGCTTGCCGGCTTTGGGCTGAGACGCGCGGTGCTTGCGCATCTGAGTGAAAACAATAATACGCCTCTGCTTGCAAGGGCGAGCGCCGAACAGTCGCTTGCGCGGTTCGCGCCGCAGTACAGCGTTTCGGTATATCCTGCAAGCCCGGGGCTTATTCTTGAACTTTAAAAGGAGTGTGTACAATGACCGTTGAAGAAAAAATGCATAACGGCGACATTTATTTCTGCAATGACGAAAAGCTGGTTGAGAGCCAGCTTAAATGCCTTGAAAAGCTTTATGACTACAACTCGACGCGTCCGACCCAGCAGCAGGAGCGCCGGCGGCTGCTGAAGGAAATGTTCGCGCAGATCGGAGAAAACTGCTATATAGAGCCGCCGCTGCACGCCAACTGGAGCGGAAAGCATGTGCACCTGGGAGATAACGTGTACGCCAACTTCAACCTTACGCTTGTGGACGACACGCATATATACATCGGATCTTCAACAATGATCGGTCCGAACGTGATCATAGCTGCCGCCGCACACCCCGTTCTGCCGGAGCTCAGGCTAAAGGCGGCGCAGTTCAACGCACCTGTACATATCGGAAGCAACTGCTGGCTGGGCGCGGGGGCGATAGTACTTCCGGGCGTCACTATAGGCGACAATACCGTGATCGGCGCGGGAAGTGTTGTCACAAAGGATATCCCGGCAAATGTCGTAGCGGTCGGAAATCCGTGCCGTGTGCTCAGAGACATCGGAGAGAGAGACCGCATGTATTATTTCAGAGACAGAAAGATAACGCTGTGAGACAGCGGTGATAATTTATAAAAGGCGGATATATTCCGCCTTTATAATTTATGTGAATAAAGTGTAATTTTCGCGTCATCGTATTGTCATAATGCTTTTGTATAATGTGCAAAAAAAGGAGTGGGTTTATGGAGATACTCAGAATAGAAAATCTTACAAAAATATACGGAAGCGGCGAGGGCGAAGTGCGCGCGCTTGACGGAGTGTCGCTGAGCATAGAAAAAGGCGAGTTTGTGTCGATCATCGGTCCTTCCGGCAGCGGTAAATCAACGCTTTTGCACATGATAGGCGGAGTTGACCGTCCGACTTCAGGTAAAATTTATATGGACGGTCAGGATATATACGCCCAGAATGAAGACCAGCTGGCTATTTTCAGACGCCGCCATGTCGGGCTTATTTATCAGTTTTATAACCTTATACCGATACTGAATGTGGTTGAAAACATGTGTCTGCCGGTTCTGCTTGACGGCAGGCGAGTAAATAACGACTACCTGGACGATCTGCTGGACACACTGAACCTGCGCGGCAGGGAGAAACATCTGCCCAACCAGCTGTCCGGCGGTCAGCAGCAGCGTGTATCGATAGGCCGCGCGCTCATGAATACGCCTGCCGTAGTGCTTGCAGACGAGCCTACGGGAAATCTCGACTCGAAGAACAGTCAGGAGATAGTGGAGCTTTTGAAGCTGTCAAACAAAAAGTATAACCAGACTCTTGTGGTTATAACGCATGACGAAAATATCGCCCTTCAGGCAGACCGGGTAATATCTATCGAGGACGGAAAAATAACCCGCGACAGCAGGGTACGGGGGTATTGAAAGTGAGTATACTGGGAAAATATACTTTGCGTTCGCTGATGAAAAACAAGACCCGTACCTTTGCCACCATCCTTGGGATAGTGCTGTCAGTTGCGATGTTTACCGCGGTGACCGAGGCGATAGCGAGTATGCGCTCGTATCTTATAAAGGGCGTAGAGTATGAGGTGGGAGGATTTCACGCGCTGTCACAGGGTGTTGACAGTGATCAGCTTAAAAGTCTTGAACAGCGCGAAAAAATAACTCAGGTAGAAACGCTCGGAGAGATTGGGTATGCAGATATCGGGTCTCAAAATGTTTACAAGCCGTACCTGTATATAACCAGCATGTCCACAAACCTGCCGAAGCTTGTGTCTATCCATCTGAGCAGCGGCAGACTGCCGTCAAACAGCGGCGAGATAATACTGCCGCTCCACCTGTCGTCCAACGGAAGCGTGGAGTACAAGCTGGGCGACAGCTTCAGCGTTGATATCGGCAGGCGTGTGAAGGGCGAAGACGTACTGGGTCAGAACGATGCGTATGATGAAGATGAAAAGCTGGTGACAAGCGTCACCAAAACTTATACCGTCGTCGGATTTTACTCGCGCTTTGACACCATGATAGAGCCGTACAGCGCCCCGGGATATACAGGTATTACTACGGGCGAGGATACGCAGACGTATGACGCGTTTTATAAGCTCAAGAACGCGTCGGATACTTATGATTTTATAAACGAAAACATATCCGAGTACAAAAACACGAAGGCCAATACGCAACTATTGATGCTTTACGGCATAAGCCGTCATGCCGCCGCCATGCGCGTGTTTTTCGGGATGGGAGCAATACTTGTAGCGCTTATCATGTTCGGCTCCGTCGCGCTGATATACAATTCCTTTTCAATATCGGTAAGTGAGCGCACGCGTCAGTTCGGGATACTCAAGTCTGTAGGCGCCACGGGCAAGCAGATACGCCGCACGGTATACTACGAGGCGTTGTATCTGTGCATTATCGCGGTACCGTTAGGCATAGCTGCCGGCTGCGCGGGGATTGCGCTGACGTTTTACTTTCTGTCCGGAGCGTTTACATCTCTGGGAGATATTTTAAGTGTGGGCAGCGGTATAGCACTGAAGCTTGTCATATCCCCCGCCGCGCTTGCGATAGCCGCGGTCATCGGCGTTGTCACGACGTTCATTTCCGCATTTGTCCCGGCCGTGCGTGCCGTAAGGGTGCCTGCGCTGCAGGCGGTGACAAGCGCAAACGATATCAGCGTGAAAAAAGTCAGGATCAGAATGTCGCCTGTAATAAGACGGCTCTTTGGCTTTGAGGGGCTTGTGGCTGCAAAAAACTTCAAGCGCAACAGAAAGCGTTACCGCGCCGCCACCTTTTCGCTGTTTGTGAGCGTGGTGCTGTTTATTTCCGCGTCGTCATTCTGCAAATATCTCACCGATTCTGCAAACACATACGACGATACTCTCGATTACGATCTGAGATACAGCGTATATAACTACCAAGACTCTCAGGATACCCGTGCCGTATATGACGCGCTGTCTCAGGCCGAGCACGTCACAGACAGTATACTGTACACGCGCTATAACGGTATGAACTATTATGTTGAGTGGGAATATGTATCAGCCCGTGCACTCAGTATATTGTATAACGGTATGCCTCAGTCATCCGATGATGCGGGGGACCTTGACAGGATAACACCGGCATATTATTTTATTGATGATGATTTGTATAAAAAACTTGCCCAAGAAAACGGTATACAGGTGGATATGAGCGATCCGGGCGCGATAGTCTATGATAATTACACCATGTATCAGCCCAATGATGACGGAGAGCTTGTAATGTATAAGCTTGAATACCTGAACAAACAGCAGATCATGAGTACAAATACACTGAGCGTTTATGACCTGAAGCAAATCGACGGGCACAGTTTTTATACAGTCAAGAACGGATTGGCGTATTATATCCCCGATGTGATGGGAAATAACGAGCAGCTGCCTGTCACCGAAGATGATATGCTTAAGATTGATATACAGCAGGCGTCGGAAAAAACCGATCTTAAAATCGCGGGATTTCTGGAAAAAAATCCGTACTATGTATTTGACGAGCTTGCGTTTATATACCCTGAGAGCGCGGGCGAAGAGCTTATGGAAAGCGGAGTCTCGTACATGCTGTTTTTATCGGACGACCACAGCAAAAGCTATGACAGCATGACGCGCATACTCAGTGATATCAACGCTGATAAATCGGGACTGTACGACTATGCCGCTCAGTATGAGCGTGAAAGACATCTGATAACTATAATAAATGTATTTGCCTACGGTTTCATAATACTGATATCCCTTATAGCGATGACCAATGTATTTAATACGGTATCGATGAATATATTCATGCGCAGGCGCGAGCTTGCCATGTTCAAATCGGTGGGCATGACAAGAAAAGGCTTTTATAAAATGATGAATTATGAGTGTATCATATGCGGTCTGCGCGGACTTGCGATAGGAATTCCTGCGGCGATAGCCATAACGTTTTTGATTTACGGAGTGATAATAAACGGATATATAACCGAGTTTTATATACCCTGGTACAGTATAGCCATATCGGTATTCAGCGTATTTGCCGTGGTATTCTCAGCGATGGTCTATTCCATGTCACGGCTCAGGCGGGAGAACACGATGGACGTTCTGCGAGACGAAAATAATTGACAAAATAAAAATCACGGCGGGCAAACCGCCGTGATTTTTATTCGTGATTCTCGGTAATAACGGAATCCGCGGGTACGATTTTCTTGAAAAGTATTGAAATCGTCCACAGACCCGCAAGGCCAACGAGTGTGAAAATTATACGGCTGACAAGCGAGTCGGTACCGCCGAAAATAAATCCCACTATGTCAAACTTAAACAGTCCGACGCTGCCCCAGTTGATAGCTCCGATGGTCACGAGTGTAAGCGCCAGCTTATCTATCATTTTTCATCTCTCCTTTGGGCTCGTAAATATTATTGTCAATAATTTTTTCATTATTCACAAAAATGTTAAATTTAAAAAAACATTTAAAAATCAAATTATTTATGATATAATTATAATGTATTGTTATTTCTCTGAAAGGAAATATGCTGTTGAAAAGATTTATTGATAAATTAAATGACCTGATTTACAGAAAACGTCTGAAAAAATGGCTGGTCATAAATATAAAATTCGCGTTGAGAAAATCAAAAAACTTTCTCAAAAGCAAAAAGTTTCGTGATTTTATAAAAAGTGTGCCGTTCATTACAGGCTGCGTGTCACTTTTTGCGGTTATACTGCTGTGCGCGGCCGTTTCGCTTTTTTCAAGATACGCATACGCTTTTTTTGATACAGACGCTAAAATCGTCAAAAGACTTACCATGACTGAATTCGATGATTCGGTCGGGTACCTTAAGTCTCTGTACGCGCTGGGCTCTTCGAACCGTATCCAGGTCACGCTCAAAACAGACGATGAGAATTATATTAACCCCAAAGGCGTCGATCTTGACAGGGGCAATGTGAATCTGAAACTGAAATTTTCAGACGGCAATACAGCCGAGTTTGCGCTCAATAACTCCAACTACGACAATTTTGAAAGCGGCATGACCGATACCTTTACCATAATTCTTCCGTTCGGATATACGCCGTTTGATATAACAGAATATACTATAGCGATACTCCCCGATATCAATAACAGCTACGACAGCTGGTATTGCCGCTGGGCGCGCGTGTATTTCCTGCTCGGCAACGAGACTGTGATGCTGGCCCGTGAGAGCTGGCAGCAGACTGCGGTGTTCGGTTCCGGTGAAAATGAGATAAAGCAGTCCACTTTGGAGATAGTCCATTCCTCCAATAATAAATATAACCGTTCAAAACAGATTTACTCATATTATCTTGAGCTTGCCGAAAAAGGCGCGTCTGAGCTTGTAAATGCACAGCTCAAGTCTGATGCGCTCGACTCGCTCGGTCTCAACGGTGCAAAATATCTGTACCTGGATGTAGAAACAGTAAATATCGAGATACAAAACGATATTCTTACTTATTATACAAAGGGCGTTGAGATACCGGAACTGGATTCGCTTGATTATGACGGCAGGATTTACCTTGATGTAACATTTCTCAGCGCCGATGACAACTCAGGCTTTACCCAGAGCTATCTGCTTGATACCCTGGGGACCGATGATTTTGAATTGGGGACCACATCCACTTTCAAGCTGGAAATGCCTCAGGATATGAATGTGTTTGACATAAGCAGCATGACTCTGCGTGTTGAAAATCCTTATGATTCGTGGGCGCTGCATTATCTTCGCGTTTATATAAAGCCGGATTACAGCGATATGCTGGAGATCGCCCGTCTGAACGATACGATGCTGATAAATCAGTATGCCACCCCTGTTTTTTATAAAAACCTTATAGATACCGGCGTTGAGCTTGATCTTTCTGCGCAGTTCTGTATTTCCGAGGCAATAAAGAATAAAATTGAAACTGAAAACCAGTTTAAATTTGCAGACAAGATATCCGATATGTATTTCAAGCTCCAGAGCTTTTATGACAGACAGGACGTTTATTTCAAACAGATCGTTGATCTTTACTCCCCGTCTGTTTATGAGAATGAGCAGCCCGCCGAGCCGGATATGGATGATGATATTGCCGTCCCGGACATTGACGTTGAGCGTCCGACCGATACCGACACGGACAGCGATCAGCCGACCGATACCGATACGGACAGCGATCAGCCGACCGATACCGACACGGACAGCGATCAGCCGACCGATACCGATACGGACAGCGATCAGCCGACCGATACCGATACGGACAGCGATCAGCCGACCGATACCGACACGAACAGCGATCAGCCGACCGATACCGACACGGACAGCGATCAGCCGTCTCACGGCGTTTGGAGACCTTCGCAGGATGCCGATGATAAAGATCCTACACACCAGGTCTGGGATACCGGTGAAAATGGTGAGCAATGATGAAAAAGAAACTGATTTGTCTTGCCGTAATAATAGTGCTGTTTTGTACCGGATGTACAAAATCCGGTGATCAGAAAATAGTTGGTACCGATACCGGAATTTCGACAAGATTTGAAAATACTTTAGAACTGCAGAAAAATGTATTTATCGGAAGCATCGAATCTATAAGCACAGAAAACGCGCTTATAACAAAATATAATCTGGACATAACCGAATATACCGTATATACAGTAGATATAACACGCAGTATAGACGGCTATACTCCCACGGGACAGGCAAAGCTTTACTGTGTCGGGACGACCGAGTATTTTATGTCCAGAATAAACATGAAAAAGGGTGAGGAATACATAATAGAGGCACAGCCCTGGGTCTACGGTGATGAGGTGATATATCTTCTGTCGATTTATACGACAGCGTATCCGCGCATCGATATGGCGGGAATGGTCACTCTTGCGCAGAACGCCTATGAGGCGTTGTCCTGCGGCAGTCTGGAGGAGTACCTTGCAGAGTACGATAAGGCAAAGACGGCTGTTGAGACTAAAAATGCCGATTTTTTTGCTCCGGAAAATATTCTTGAAAGATTCGGAGCATATATAACTGAAATATATGAGAAAAATACCGCCGAAGACGCCTATTCAGAAGACAAAGGCTACCAGTGGCTGCCGGACAGCGAGTTTATAGCAAAGACCGCTGAAAACAGCAGAAAGCTGTATGACAGATATACAGAGCTTGAGTCAACGGAGCAGGTGACGCAGCAGCAGGTAAGTGAATTTATTATATCTGTTCTGGACGGTGGATTTTGATACGGAGACAGCATGTCTGATATAGAAATCGAAAAAAGTAATATACGCGGTGAGTTCTGCGCGCCGGGAATCGGGAATTACGGCGGAGACTATTCGTTTGCCGGAATGTTTTTTGCAAGGGCGGCGCTTGACTCGTCTGTCATATGCACGAACCTGAACGCGGCCAGCGAGCAGAACGGGAAAATAGTACTGGATATCCTGCGTTCGTTCGGCGCCAAAATAACTCGCGGAGGAGACAGCGTGAATGTACGCGCAAATACTCTTTGCGGCTGTGAAATAGATATTTCGGGGTTTCCCAAAATCGCGCCTGTGACGGCGCTGCTTGCGGTGTTTGCCAAGGGCAGGACGCATGTGACCGGTTTTTCGGGCTTCGGACAGCTGCGCGGTCTGATAACGGAAAATCTAAGCGCTCTGGGCGTCAGATGCGAGTATAACGAAAATGATTTGTGGATCTGGAACCAGCGTAAATTTGACTATACAGTATTCAACGCTAAAAATGATCCGTATATGGCTATGGCGCTGATTCTTATGTCTACTTGTTTGAACGGAGCTACCACAATACGAAATGTAGACGGGCTTTTTGAACGCTATCCGGATTTTATAGAGATTTTCAAGTCTTTAGGCGGTAAATGCCGGATTTGTGAGTTTGCTTTTTAAACAGCGCGGCGCGAATGACTGATAAAGAGCAAAACAGACCATTTACTGCGCGAATGACTGATAAAGAGCAAAACAGACCATTTACTGCGCGAATGACTGATAAAAAGCAAAACAGACCTTTTTAAAAAGGTCTGTTTTTTTATGATTTTATTCCAAGTAAGTAGGGCGGCTAAAAAATGACCTGATCAGTCAAGATACCCGGCTCTGGGAGTGAGCTTGAATTCTTTTGCCAGGTCTTTGAGCTGATTGTCTGTTATATGCGCCAGGATCGGTTTGTCTGAAATCTTCATGTAAATCTCAGCCGCTTTTTCAACGGTTTCGATAAGCCCGAACGCCTCGTCTATCGATGTACCTGTTCCGAAAATGCCGTGCATTCCCCAGACGCAAAGACGTCTGTCCTTCATTTTCTCCGCGGTTGCCAGACCTATCTCATCGGTTCCGCATACCATCCACGGCAAGACTCCGATACCGTCCGGGAATACCACAAGACATTCCGTTATCATATACCACAGTGTTTTGGTAAACTCTTTTTCGTCAAGAGAATGAACAAAAGTCATTGCGATTACATTGGTGCAGTGGGTATGGATTACTATTTTATGGTTAGGATCGACTTTAAGTCTTTCGATATGTATCATGAAATGCGCCGGCAGCTCGCTGGTGGGACGGCCTCCGTCCTCGTAGCCCCACAGTATCTCTATGGTCTTGCCGTCCTTTCCCACACGTATAATACCCACATTGTTTTCCGGGTCTTTCTCCACGTTTTTGAAATATTTGCCGGTGCCTGTCACAAGATACAGCCGGCCTGCGAGATAGGACGCATCAAATGTAATGGTAAATGTGCGCTTGACGTCGCTGAGATCTATATACTGCGCAGCTTCATCGGCATCGATGTTAAGGCTTATGTTTCCTCCGTTGCGCTCATCCCAGCCCAGTCTGTACATATTAGAGGCAAGAGCGCAGAATTCTTTTAAAAACGGTGCGGTTTTTATATCTTTCATCAGTTTCTCTCCTCTGTAATTTTCTTTTCGTAATCCTTTACTTTGGTAAGCCAGTTTTCGCGTACAGGCACGTCCATCAGCTGACAGTAGTAATCCCATACAGCGCCGAACGGGTATGACTTATACTCCTCGGTAAGAGCCAGCCGTGAAGTGTAATCGCCCTCAAGCTCTGTCTTTTTAAGCATTTCCGTCGGCTCAAGCATCGCGTAAAGCAGAGCTCTTATCATGTTTCTTGTGCCGATAGTCCAGGCCGCTATTCTGTTGATTGACGCGTCAAAGAAATCCAGACCGATATGGGTTCTGTCCAGAAGATCTCCGCGTACAAGCGAATGAGCAATAGCAACCAGCTCGTCATCAAGAATGACCACATGGTCGCTGTCCCAGCGTACCGGGCGTGAGACGTGAAGCAGAAGCTCGTCTGTAAACATCAGGACTGTCGGTATCTTGTCCGATATGACCTCGGTGGGGTGGTAGTGTCCCGCGTCAAGACAGCAAGCCTTTCCGTGCTCGACCGCATATGCAACGGCAAATTCATTTGAAATGACAGTGTAGCTCTCCGCTCCGATGCCGAATACCTTGCTCTCTATCGCGTCAAGGCTGTATCTTGCGTCATATTGTTTTTCAAACACCTCGTCAAGTGCGCTCTTCATTCTCTCTCTGGGCGCCTGACGGTCGACCGGTATATCCTTGTATCCGTCCGGGAACCAGAAGTTGGTAACGCACTTCTGTCCCAGCTCGCGGCCGAAATAATCAGCTATCTCACGGCAGCGCTTGCAGTGCTCGATCCAGAACCTGCGCGTTTTGTCATCCGCGCTTGACAGAGTAAAGCCGCTGTCCGCCATGGGGTGTGAAAAGCATGTCGGATTAAAGTCAAGACCCAGTCCGCGCTCTTTTGCCCAGCTCACCCAGCCGGCATAGTGCGAAGGCTCTATTTCGTCCAGATCCACCTTTTCGTTTGTGTCTGCGTAAATCGAATGCAGATTCAGCTTGTGTTTTCCCGGGATCAGAGACAACGCCATATCAATGTCCGCGCGCAGCTGCTCAACTGTAGTGGCTTTGCCCGGGTAGTTGCCGGTAGTCTGTATGCCGCCTGAAAGCGCGATATCTTTAAAAAGAAAACCGTTTACATCATCGCCCTGCCAGCAGTTTATTGAAATTTTGACTTTTTTCAGCTTTTCGATAACGCTGTCGGTGTCGACGCCGATTTTTGCATATGCCTGCTTGGCAAGCTCGTATGCGTTAAGTATGCTGCTGTCCATGTGTCTTTCCTCCGTTTTGTTTTTTTATATTTTAGCATACAAATAAAAAAATGTCTATATTTGTTTACTCTATTGCAAAATGAACAAATATGAGCTATGATATAAACATAAATAAACATAAAGGGGATAAGGAAATGAGAAATAAATACGATGCGGTAAATATGAGAATAAAAGAAAGAATAAAAGAAAAAGGCTTTTTGATTGCTGCGCACCGCGGTACGCATATGGGAACATTTACGGAAAATACGATAAACGCGTACAAAGCCAGTTTTGCTTTTCACGCTGACATGGTGGAAATGGACGTTATACGAAACGACAGCAAGGAGTACTACTGTATCCATGACGGCACGGAGCAGCAGAATCTGGGTGTCAAACTAAACAGCCGGACGATGACCGACACGCAGATAAACATGCTTGAGACAAGAAATTACTACGGTAAAAAAACCGGACGCGTGCTTGACAGATTCGAGGATTTTCTCAAGGCGTTTGCCGATGACGATGCTCTTTTCAACCTTGACCGCTGCTGGGATAAGGATTTTGAGGATTTTTCATATTCGGCGGGAGCGCTTGAACTGATAGAGAAGTACGGCATGACCGACAGATTTCTGTTCAAGACCTCTTTTAATGAAAGATTCATGCAGGAACTTGAGGCTTCGGGATTTGATATTCCGTATCTTGCGATAGTAAGCACTCCCGAGCAGATATACACGGCTGAGAAATATGATATAAATCTTGCCGGCTTTGAGCTGCTGTTCAGAACAGAACAGGATCAGATAATAAGCGACAAAGTTTTGGAATATCTCAAAAATAAGGATTATATACGTCTGACGGGCAGCGAGATGATAGGCCCTGACTGGAATGTGTCGGCATGGCATAACGACGACCGCGCTGTGCTTGAAAGCCCCGGTGCGGCGTGGGATTTTTTGGCGGAGAAAGGCTTCAACGTGATTTTGACGGATATTCCTTGGTATATGCATGAATACCGGGCAACAAGGAGCAATAACAAATAATGTTTAAAAAAGAGAGACAGCAAAAAATAGCTGATGAGCTGCATCGAAAAAAAAGCGTAACAGTGCAGGAGCTTGCTCAGAACCTGTATGTATCGGAGGCGACGATCAGGCGTGATCTTATAGATCTTGAAAAGAGCGGTGTGCTCAGCCGCAGCCACGGCGGTGCGTTTCTGCCTCAGGGCGGCGCAGTTGAAAGTCCGGGTATGATACGGGAAAAGCAGAATGTTCAGAAAAAACGAGTTATTGCGGGGCTGGTAAGTGATTTTCTGCGGCCGGAAACGACGGTTTTTATTGATTCCAGCTCGAGCGCCGGTGCGGTTATACCGTACCTTATATCGGCCGGTCCGGTATCCGTTATAACAAACGGTATACGCAACTGTCTGAAACTAACTCAGCAGGGAGCGGTAAAGGTGTATATATGTCCGGGCACTGTCAGCGGGTATTCAGATGCCGCTCTGGGCACGGACGCTGTTGAATATATATCGGGATTTTATGCCGATCTGTGCATAATATCCTGCTCAGGTATCTCGCTTACGCGCGGCGTTACCGAGGCGAGCCGGGATCAGGCTCATATAAAGCGAAAAATGCTTGAAAACTCCGCGACCCGTATATTACTCTGCGACAGCAGTAAATTCGGCAGAGACTGTATGGGCGCTGTATGCGGATTTGACAGACTTGACTATATCCTCACAGACACTGTGCCAAACACGGATATCGCTGAAGCTGCGCGCGACGCGGGCTGCGAAATAATATGGCCCGGCATGAATTGAATGTCGGTAAGGTCTGAAAGCCAGTATAAACACCGGCTTGAACTTTGGATATAAAAAAACGTATCCCGAAGAGGCACACTCCGTAAGGAAGTGTGCCTCAGTTATATTCGCCTTTTCACCCCACAAAAGCCACGGTTTTGTGGGTCGGCGAGTTATATTGCTTGCAGTGATATTTGGGCTAAAGCCCAAGTTGTATTCGCTTCGCGAGTTTTAAGGGCGAATATAATATCACTGAAACGACAAGTTTCAATATCACTCTTTAGAAATACCTCGCCAAAGGCGAGGTATTCTAAAGAATATCACTGTGAGACCTGTCTCACAATATCACTTAATATTCTTATATTTGAGATAGGTTAATTTTAAAATATGTACTCCCGTTACGCACATTTTGAAAGTGCGTAACCCACTATGACACTTTCAAATAGAAAGTGTCAATTTTTATATAAAAAATGAATAAGGGAGAACACTTCTTTACGAAGTGTCTCCCAACGGGGATACGTTTTTTATTATCTTATTGTATCTGTTCCTTTTGCTGAGGCAGATACTTTATTTAAGTTTGAATTGTGCTCTTCGAGTGTCTTTGCAAAATATGTTTTATCATTGTCGCTGACAAAATACATATTGTCTGATTGCTCAGGCGACAGAACAGCTGTTACCGCTTCTGCGGTCGGGTTGCAGACAGGACCTGGCGGCAGTCCGGCATAAATATAAGTATTGTATTCGCTGTCTGTTTTTTTGTCGTCTGCAGTAAATTCGTTCTTTTTTGCAGGCAGAACGTAATTGATAGTGCAGGTCAGCTGCAGAAGGCCCTGGTCATCGGCAAGACGGTTCAGGAGTACGCGGGCCGCGCCTTTGTAAGCGCCCGAATCATCACATTCGGCATAGACAAGAGACGACAGTGTTATAACGTCATCAAGTGTCATACCTGAATTTTCTATGAGTGTTTTGTTTTCGTCGGTAAGTATGGTTTCGGTAAATCTTGTCAGCATTTTGGATACCATGGATACCGCGCTCTCACCTTTATAGAACTCATATTCACCGCCCGGGAGATAGCCCTCAAGTCTGCACCGTCTTTCAGGCAGTTCGGATACAAACTCGAAGTCCTCATATTCATACTCGTTAAGCGCGTTGTCAAGCTCTTCCGCCGAGGCATATTTGTTTGTTGTAAAAAGCTCGACGATATCGTCCTGAGTTGAGCCGGGTTCGATTGTCACGGTAAATGTTTCCGCCTGTACCGACGGCTTTTTGAGCGCGCTTATGATCTGATCATAACCGAGGTTGGAATTGAGAGTATAATCTCCGTACTGATATTTTCCGTCCGCCTTTTTCAGCTTGCTGTAAAGCCTGAAAATCAGAGGATGGTCAATTACTCCCGCCTTTTTGAGCGAATTTGCTATAGCGGAGGTGCTGACGCCCTGCTCGATGGTCACGATTATGCTCTCATCCGGCTTTATAAACGCAAAAACATCGTTGCTTATGTTGATAATACCGAATGTCAGCAGCAGCGACGCCAAAACAATAAGCCCGTAAAATCTTAGCTGACGAATAAACGCACGGTTGTTTTCTTTTGAAAACCAGAGCTTGAAATCAAAACCTTTTTTTGTTTGTGCTGGCGGTGCCTGATTTGATTTGTCTTTTATTGACTGGCTTTTGAGCTCTGACTGCCGGTTATCGGATTTAATACTGTCGGAAAGCCTGCCGGTCGGACCGTTTGCTGCAGAACGCCTGGCCTGAGGCCGGTAGGTGCCGGTAACACCCGGATAGCTTCCGGTAATATTTTTTTTGGGTATCTGACGGGTGTCTTTTCCGTCTGAATGGTTGTTTTTATCAGCCATTTAAATTTCATCCTTTACGCAAATACCCTCAGCCGAGGATCTGAATGCGGCCTCCATGACCTTCATGGAACGCATAGCCTCGCTGGGTTTGACAATGATTTCAGCCTTGCCGTCGATAGCGTCAAGCACGTTTTCGTAAAACAGATGAACTGATGTCTTTTCGTCAATGTCGACATGCTTTTGTTCTACTGTTTCCTTGGGTCTGGGAGCCATTGTTCTTGTAGGTCCTGCAGCAGTGTATATTATGCTGTTTTCCCATACCATTTCAACATCTTTGGCATAGACTATATCCGCGCCGCTGCCCCAGTCATCTATTTTCATAGTACCCTTATCGCCGCATATATACCAGCGTGGAAGAGTTATCATGTTGTAGGTTCCCACTTCAATGAGAGCACATACTCCGTTTTTGAATTTAAGATTGACTTTAAGGTTATCATCGACATCATTAGCAGGGTTTTGGTATTTAACATTAAGCACCTGAGCATAGACT